>NZ_JRJY01000009.1:28759-52397 GCF_000801015.1 Aeromonas sp. ZOR0001
ATGGGCCCCCTGACCTGGGCACCGAACGGTGACCTGAAAGGCTTCGAATTCGGTGTGTTCCAGTGGCACGCTGACGGTACTTCCAGCCAAGTCAAATAATCTGCCGATCGGGGGTGAGTACGCTCACCCCCTCCTCTCTTTGCGGGCAAGTACAGGGAACGCAGTATGTCCGAACACCTCCTTTATCTCGTTCAGCAACTGCTGAACGGATTAACCATAGGCAGCACCTATGCGTTGATCGCCATTGGCTACACCATGGTCTATGGCATCATCGGCATGATCAACTTCGCCCACGGCGAGGTGTATATGATCGGCTCCTATGTCGCTTTTATGGTGATGGCGGGGCTCATGATGATGGGCATCGACAGCACCTTTCTACTGCTGGGGGGCGCCTTCCTGGTCAGTATCATCATCACCGGCACCTATGGCTGGAGCATCGAGCGAGTCGCCTACCGGCCACTGCGCGGTGGCAACCGGCTGATCCCCCTCATCTCCGCCATCGGCATGTCGATCTTCCTGCAGAACATGATGCGGATGGCTCAGGGCTCGCGGGATATCGCCATGCCCAGCCTGATCTCCGGTGGCTGGACCCTGGGGGGTGAGGATGGTTTTCAGGCCAGCCTCTCTTATATGCAGCTGATCATCTTCGTGGTGACTTTCATCACCATGCTGGCGCTGACCCAGTTCATCGGCCGCTCCCGCATGGGCCGCGCCTGCCGTGCCTGTTCGGAAGATATCAAGATGGCCAACCTGTTAGGGATAGACACCCACGTGGTCATCTCCATCACCTTCGTGCTGGGGGCCGCGCTGGCCGCCGTCGCCGGGGTGCTGCTCGGCATGTATTACGGCGTCATCAACCCCTACCTCGGCTTTATGGCCGGTCTGAAGGCCTTCACTGCCGCAGTGCTGGGCGGTATCGGCAGCATTCCCGGCGCCGTACTGGGCGGCCTGCTGCTCGGCGTGGTTGAAGCGCTCACCGCCGGTTATCTCAGCACCGAGTACAAGGATGTGATGGCGTTTGCCCTGCTCATTTTTGTGCTGCTCTTTATGCCCACAGGCATCCTGGGTCGTCCGGAAGTGGAGAAAGTGTGATGAAACATCAATTTATCCACGCCTGTATCGCCAGCCTGGTGTTGCTGGTGCTCTCCTTCTGGCTGCTCGGCTTCAAACTGGAGACCGATGGCTCCAGCCTGCAGGTAGTGAGCCGCCTCGATGTGTCGCTGGCCTGGCTGCTGGGGGGAGCCACCATTGTTTTCTGGTTCCAGATGCTGCGCGGCCAGATTGCCAAGCTGTTTCAGGCCTCCATCAGCGGCTTCTCGGTCGGCTTTACCAAGCTGGTGCTGCCGAGCCCGGAAGAGGCGCCCAAGCTCTATAACCTCACCGCCGTGCTGGTGCTGCTGTTCGCGGTGAGCTGGCCCTTCATGGCTTCTCGCGGCGCCATCGATCTCGCCACCCTCACCCTGATTTACATCATGCTGGGGCTGGGGCTGAACGTGGTGGTCGGCCTCGCCGGCCTGCTCGATCTCGGCTATGTCGGCTTCTACGCGGTCGGTGCCTACAGCTATGCCCTGCTCAACACCTACTTCGGGCTGAGCTTCTGGGAGTGCCTGCCCATCGCCGGGCTGATGGCCGCGACCTTCGGCTTCCTGCTCGGTTTCCCGGTGCTGCGGCTGCGGGGGGACTATCTGGCCATCGTCACCCTGGGTTTTGGCGAGATCATCCGTATCCTGCTCAACAACATGACCACCCTGACCGGCGGCCCGAACGGCATCTCCGGCATACCCAAGCCGACGCTGGGGGGTCTGGAGTTCAACCGCACCGTCAAGGATGGGGGCTTTGATACCTTCCACAACTTCTTCGGCATTACCTACAACGCCAACCACAAGGTGATCTTCCTCTACCTGATGGCGCTGGTGCTGGTGGTGGTGACCCTGTTCGTCATCAACCGCCTGCTGCGCATGCCACTGGGCCGCGCCTGGGAAGCGCTGCGGGAGGACGAAATCGCCTGCAAATCGCTGGGGCTCAACCCTACCATCATCAAGCTGACCGCCTTCACCATAGGCGCTACCTTCGCGGGCTTTGCCGGCAGCTTCTTTGCCTCCCGGCAGGGCTTTATCAGCCCGGAATCCTTCGTCTTTATCGAGTCGGCCATAGTGCTGGCGATTGTGGTGCTGGGCGGTATGGGCTCCCAGATCGGGGTGGTGCTGGCTGCCATCGTGATGACGGTGCTGCCGGAGCTGGCCCGCGAATTCAACGAGTACCGCATGCTGATGTTCGGCCTCTTGATGGTGTTCATGATGATCTGGCGGCCACAAGGATTGCTGCCGATGACCCGTCCGCATCTGGAGTTGAAGAAATGAGTACACATCAGAAGTTAATGGAAGTCTCTGATTTGTCGATGCGCTTCGGGGGCCTGCTGGCCGTCAACGGGGTCAAACTGGATATCGACAAGGGCGAGGTGATCTCCATCATCGGCCCCAACGGCGCGGGCAAGACCACCATCTTCAACTGCCTGACCGGCTTCTACTGCCCGAGCGGCGGCACCATCCGCTACAAGGGTGAGGAGATCCAGGGACTGCCCGGCCACCTCATCGCCCGCAAGGGGATTGTGCGTACCTTCCAGCACGTGCGGCTGTTCAAGGAGATGACAGCGGTGGAGAACCTGCTGGTTGCCCAGCACCAGCACCTCAACACCAGCTTTATCGCCGGTCTGTTCAAGACCCCGGCCTTCCGCCGGGCGGAGCAGGAGGGGCTGGAGCGGGCCGCCTTCTGGCTGGATAAAGTGGGCCTCAAGGATCTCGCCAACCGCGCCGCCGGTAATCTGGCCTATGGTCAGCAGCGCAGACTCGAGATCGCCCGCTGCATGGCGACTCGTCCCGAGCTGCTGATGCTGGACGAACCGGCTGCCGGCCTCAACCCGAAGGAGACCGACGAGCTGGACGAGCTGATCATGAGCCTGCGGGACGAATTCGGGGTCTCGGTGCTGCTGATTGAGCACGATATGAAGCTGGTGATGGGCATCTCCAACCGCATCTTCGTGGTCAGCCAGGGCACCCCGCTGGCCCACGGCAAGCCGGATGAGATCCGCAACAACCCGGCAGTGATCAAGGCCTATCTGGGCGAGTCGTAAGGACAAAATGATGTTAGAACTTCGCAACGTATCGACCCACTACGGCAAAATTCAGGCGCTGCACGATGTCAGCGTCGAGGTGAAAGAGGGTGAAATCGTCACCCTGATCGGTGCCAACGGCGCAGGCAAGACCACCCTGCTGATGACCCTCTGCGGTGAACCCAAGCCCAGCAGCGGCTCCATCTGGTTTGAGGGGGAACAGATCAGCTCCTTCACCACCGCCCGCATTATGCGCAAGGATATCGCCGTGGTGCCGGAGGGGCGCCGCATCTTCGCCCGCCTGACGGTGGAGGAGAACCTGCTGATGGGCGCCTTCTTCGTCGACAAGGCCGAGCAGCATGGCCTGCTGGATCAGGTGTTTACCCTGTTCCCACGCCTGCACGAACGGCTGGAACAGCGGGCAGGCACCATGTCCGGCGGCGAGCAGCAGATGCTGGCCATCGGCCGCGCCCTGATGAGCAAACCGCGCCTGCTGCTGCTGGATGAACCCTCGCTGGGGCTGGCCCCCATCGTCATCCAACAGATCTTCGACACCATAGAGCAGCTGCGGCAGAAGGGGATGACCATCTTTCTGGTGGAGCAGAACGCCAACCAGGCGCTCAAGCTGGCCGACCGCGGCTATGTGCTGGAGAACGGCCACGTGGTGCTGCAAGACACGGGCGCCGCCCTGCTGGCCAACCCGGCAGTGCGGCAGGCCTACCTGGGCGGTTAACCCACTGACCAGCATGCCATATCGACAAGGGAGCCTCAGGCTCCCTTATCTTTTGTGGGGTTAGTTTGCGCCCAAGCTTGCGGTACACTGGCCCGTAATCAACCTATTCGCAGGACATCCCGATGGACCAGTTTGCCCATATCAATGCCCATGATGCCCACCAGAAACTGAGTGCGGGTGAAGCCCGTCTGGTGGATATTCGCGACCCGCAGTCCTTTGAAGCGGCCCACGCGGTCGGCGCCTTCCACCTCACCAACGGCACGCTGGTGCACTTTATGAATGAAGTGGATTTCGATACCCCGGTCATCGTGATGTGCTACCACGGCAACAGCAGTCAGGGGGCGGCCCAATACCTGCTGCAACAGGGTTATGACGAGGTCTACAGTCTGGATGGCGGCTTCGAAGCGTGGCGCCGGGAGTTTCCCATCGAGGCAGGCGAGGCATGATCCAGCTGCTGGTGCTCGACAACGCCCGCATGGCGCAGGCGCTGGTGGACTATCTGGCGACCCTGGGCATCTCCTGCGAGCTGACCCAGTCCGAGCTGGGGGTCACCATCTGGCTGGCGGACGAGCTACGCCTTGCCCAGGCCCAGCTGGAGGTGAAGCGCTTTCTGGCCGAGCCGGGCCACCCGCGCTACATGGAGGCCTCCTGGCAATCCGGCCGCGCCGATGCCCGCATCGACTACAGCAAGGGGATGACGGATCCCATCACCGACTTCCTCCATCAGGCAGGGCCACTGACGCTGGTGGTCATCATCGCCTGTCTCGCCATCTACGGGATCGAGGCCATCGGCCTGCCCATTTTTGATCAACTGGCATTCCACCCGACGCTGGCCCAGTTCACCGACTGGCAGGCATGGCGCTATTTCACCCCCGCCCTGATCCACTTCTCGGTGCTCCATCTGGTGTTCAACTTGCTGTGGTGGTGGTATCTCGGCGGCCAGATCGAGCAGCGCCTCGGCAGCGGCAAGCTGCTGATCCTGCTGCTGGTGGGCGCCGCCCTGCCCAATATCGCCGAGTTCTTTGCCAGCGGCCCGCTGTTTGGCGGCCTCTCCGGCGTGGTCTATGCCCTGCTCGGCTACTGCTGGCTGCGCAGCAAGCTGCAACCGGCCTGTGGCCTGACTCTGCCACCGGCACTGATGGGCTTTATGCTGTTCTGGATGGTGCTCGGCTTCTTCGACATGCTCGGCACCAGCACCGCCAACATCGCCCACCTGACCGGTCTGCTGGTCGGCCTGCTGCAAGGCTGGCTGGATCGCAACCACCAGCCGACCTGATTTTTCAGCAGCCGCAGAAACGAGAACGCCGCCCCGAAGGGCGGCGTTTGCTTGCCAGCACAAATGGTAAAAAGCCGCCGCGATCTCGGCAAAGTGAGGGAATTGTCGGTAGAATGTCCGCCAACGCTTAAGGAGGACATCATGATCGACCCGAAGAAACTGGAAGAGATCGCCAAGCAGGTGCACAACTCCCTGCCGCCCGGCATTCGCAGCATGGGTGAAGAGGCCGAGAAGAAGATGCGTCAGGTACTGCAGGCCCAGCTGGGCAAGCTGGATCTGGTCAGCCGCGAAGAGTTCGACGTGCAGACCAAGGTGCTGCTGCGTACCCGTGAAAAACTGGCCGCCCTCGAAAGCAAGCTGGCTCAGCTCGAGCAGCAGCTAGGCGCAAAAGGCGAATAACGAAAACCCCAGCTCGGCTGGGGTTTTTGCTTTGTATTGAACCTGTAAAAAACATCACACCTGAAGCAGATACCAGGCCCGCTTGCCGCGCGCCTTGGCCTCATACATGGCCCTGTCGGCAACCTCCAATGCCTGTCGGAAGCTCAATGGCTCCTCCTCCCACAGGGCGATGCCGATACTCAGCCCCACCCGTTGCGGGCAACCGGGTTTGGGCACATAGCCGTGCATACGGCTGATCAGGGCGTCAGCCAGCTGCGCCAGGCCATGGCTCGACACATCCCGGTGCAGATGCACCACAAACTCGTCGCCGCCGTAACGGCCGCATAGCGCCGAGCCAGGCATAATAAGGCGCAGCCAGTCCGCCATCTGCTGCAACACCAGATCGCCGCAGGCATGGCCCAGCTGGTCATTGATCCCCTTGAAATCATCCAGATCGATAAAGAGCAGCGCCCCCGCCCCTTGCGGCTGCAGTTGGGCAAACGCCTTGCCAAACCCCTGCCGGTTGAGCAAACCGGTCAGCGCGTCGCTGTTGGCACGCTCCGCCAGTCGCTGCTCATAAGCCTTGCGCTGGGTGATATCGATATGGGAGCCCATGATCCGCAGCGGCTTGCCATCGCCATCCCGATCGACGACCCGTCCCCTATCCCACAGCCAGGTGACCTCGCCTTGCGGGTTGATGGTGCGGTATTCGGCTTCGTAGAAGGGAGTTTTGCCCTCAAGGTGGGCAAAGTAGCTGCCCATGGCATGGGCGCGATCGTCGGGATGGAGCTTGGCGCTCCACTGATCGAAATGAGGGGCCATGTCACCGGCCTGAAAGTTCTGCAGATTGAAGGCCCGCAGCTCGCCGGTGGGAATAGTGCCCTGCCAGAGACAGATGCCGGTGCCATCGAGGGCGGCATTGAGCTTCTCCTGCAACAGGCCATTTTCATGCTTCAAAGCGGCGATCTCTGCCTGCAAACGGGCCATTTCACCGCCATGAGGGGACGGGATCAGCGTTGCGACCCGCTTGACAGAGCCAGTCTCTCCCCTGTCATCCTCCGCAGATGCCCTGCCCTCTTCACTCAACACTGCGCCTCCTTGTGCTTGCTCTATGGATGCTCTTGTCAATCCCCCACAAAGATGCCATCAGCTACGTTCGATTAGTAGCCATTCATAGCCAAAATATTGAAAAATAATGGGATAACTCCGCGATAATCCAACCATTCGGTACGATCAGGTACTGCGGGAGCCCTAAAAACAAAAGCCCCCGGCAAAACCGGGGGCTGCGTCATCCAGACGGGGATCCCGTCAGATAAATTCGTAGGCGTCACCAAAGATGCGCTCCGGCTCGGCGCCAAGGATCTTGAACTCCTCCCGCGCGGCACCCGCCATCTCGAAACGGCCGGCGACATAGATGTCGTAGTCGTGGAGGCTGACGAAGTCATCCATGATCGCCTTGTGTACCAGCCCGCTCTTGCCGGTCCAGTCAGCCTCAGGCTCCTGCACCACCGGAATAAAGGTGAGCGGCGCATAGTCACGTTCCCACTGCTGCATCTGCTCCAGCTCATAGAGCCAGTGAGCCTGACGCACCCCCCAGTAGAAGAACACCGGGCGCTTGCTGCCTGTGTCGATCAGGTACTCCAGAATGGAGCGGGCGTAAGAGAAACCGGTGCCGCCCGCCATCAGGATCAGTGGACGGGGGGATTCATCGCGCAGGAACGCCTTGCCAGCGGGCAATTCGACCTCGATCTCCCCCTGCTCACGCATGCGGGCCAGCACCTGACCGGCGTAGGCGTTCTCGGGAGTGGCGCCGATCTGCAGCTCCAGCACGCCCGGGCGGGTCGGCGAGTTGGCGATGGAGAAGGGGCGCTTGTCCGAATCGCTCATCACCACCAGCAGATACTGGCCCGGCTTGAAGCTGATCGCTTGCTGCGGCGTCAGGGCCACATGCCAGATGGTGTCGACATATTCGCGCAGTTCCTCTACGCGGCATTTGATACGTTGCATTCTTGTCCTTGTGGCGGGCTCGCTCGGCCCGCTTCGCTCATTGTTTCACTATGGAGTGACGACCAGCAGCCCTGGCCCCGTCAGTCGAGAATACTCAAATCAGTGCGGATCGCATCACTTTTTGCAGCAAAGCTGTCATGTTTGCCTCATCCGAGGATATTGAGCTCATCCCAGATGGCATCGACCTTCTGCTTCACCGCCTCATCCTGAACTATGGGCTGACCCCACTCCCGATTGGTCTCTCCCGGCCACTTGTTGGTGGCATCCAGCCCCATCTTGGAGCCGAGGCCAGAGACCGGCGAGGCGAAGTCCAGATAGTCGATCGGCGTATGCTCGATCAAGGTGGTGTCCCGTGCCGGGTCCATCCGGGTGGTGATGGCCCAGATCACATCCTTCCAGTCGCGGGCGTTGACGTCGTCGTCACACACCACCACGAACTTGGTGTACATGAACTGGCGCAGGAAGGACCAGACTCCCAGCATCACCCTCTTGGCGTGGCCCGGGTAACGCTTCTTGATGGTCACCACCGCCATCCGGTAGGAGCACCCCTCCGGCGGCAGATAGAAGTCCACAATCTCGGGGAACTGCTTCTGCAGCAGCGGCACAAACACCTCGTTCAGCGCCAGACCCAGCACCGCCGGTTCATCGGGCGGACGGCCGGTGTAGGTGCTGTGATAGATGGCATCGCGCCGCTTGGTGATGTGGGTGATGGTGAAGACCGGAAACTCGTCCACCTCGTTGTAGTAGCCGGTGTGGTCGCCATAAGGACCTTCCGGCGCCATCTCACCCGGCTCAAGATAGCCTTCCAGCACAATCTCGGCGCTGGCGGGCACCTCCAGATCGCAGCTGATGGCCTTGATCACCTCGGTACGGCTGCCGCGCAGCAGACCGGCAAAGGCATATTCGGAGAGAGTATCCGGCACCGGCGTCACCGCGCCGAGAATGGTCGCCGGATCGGCGCCAAGCGCCACCACCACCGGGAATCGCTCACCGGGATGGGCCTCCTGCCACTCGCGAAAATCGATGGCACCGCCGCGGTGATCCAGCCAGCGCATGATCAGCTTGTTTTTGGCGATCTTCTGCTGGCGATAGATGCCGAGGTTCTGCCGCTTCTTGTAGGGGCCGCGGGTGATGGTGAGGCCCCAGGTGACCAGCGGCGCCACATCGCCGGGCCAGCAGTGCTGGATCGGGATCTGGTCGAGATCGACCGCATCGCCCTCCTGTACCACCTGCTGGCAGGGGGCAGAAGAGAGGCGCTTGGTCGGCATGTTGAGCACCTGCTTGAAGATCGGCAGCTTCTCCATCAGCTCCTTGAATCCCTTGGGCGGCTCGGGCTCCTTGAGATAGGAGAGCCAGACCCCGACCTGACGCAGAGCGCTCACATCGGGCTGGCCCATGCCCATAGCGACCCGATCCGGGGTACCGAACAGGTTGGTCAGCACCGGCATGGTGTAGCCTTTGGGATTTTCGAACAGCAGAGCCGGGCCACCCGCACGCAGGGTGCGATCGCTGATCTCGGTCATCTCCAGATAGGGATCTATCTCGCGGGTGATCCGCTTGAGTTGTCCGTTTTGTTCCAGCTGCGCGATGAAATCACGCAAATCCTTGTATTTCATGCAAGTTCCCAACCGGGTTCAGGAGGTCACGCATTATAACCCTGGCTGCCCATCGGGTGTACCCGAATCGGGCAGCAGACTCGGTGCAATGGGTGGCATGTCACGCTGGCCGAGGCGTCTGGCCAGTGCAGAGAGAAGTTGGGGCTCGTCCACCTCCATCAACAGACCGGCCACCAGCGCCCCGTATTGACGGTTGGAGAGTTCCGCCAGCAGGTATTTCTGGGCCTGCGGCGGCAAGGGAGAGAGCGCGCTCAGCTGACGCAGGGCGGCCCCCTTCAACCCCTCGTTGCCACTGGCGGCAATCAGCAGATCGCTGGCAGCACTGCCGTGATGGAAGCGGTTGATGGTAGAGAGTGCACGCAGCGCATCCTGATCTGCCGGCCGCCGCCACAGCATGCCATAGAGCGCCGGTTCGCCGGTGCGCTGCAACAGATGGAACAACAAATGATTGTCGGGCAGATAGATATTCTGGCTGGCCAGCGCTTGCGCCTCCCGCATCCAGATCGGTTGCGGCAAGGTGTCGAGGGCCAGCAACAGGGCTTGCTGCTGCATGGCGAGATCAGGGTTACTGCTGTAGTAGATGGACTTTAGCTGGAAGCTGCCCTGGGCAAGCTGCTGCCGATAGCGCTGCATCAGTGATTGCAGCTGCCACTCCCCCAGCAGCTGACGGGCCTGCGCGGCAAAATCATAGACAGGTTGCTGCACCAGAAAACCGTCGACCTGCTGCTCCATGAGCCACTCGGGGGCCTTGTCGGCCTGAGCCTCGACCCACTGCTGCAACGCAGGGGATGCAGGGGTGGTAGCGGGAATATCCCGCAGCAGCTGCAACAGCAGGAACTCCCGCCGCTCGCGACTCAGGGTCGCCAGCAGAGAGTCGATGGCTGCAAATTGCCCCTCCTGCAGACGGCCCGCCAGATAGCGCTGGTGCGTCTGCAACGTCTCGGCTGTCACCCCGACCGGTGCACTCTGCGCGCAGGCTGGCATTGCACTCAGCAACCCCAGCAATAACCAGAAAACAGGCTTCATGACGTCTCCATCCATGTGACATCGGGATCTCATACTACTAGGGCGACCGGAAAACAGATAAACAAAAACCGCGACCAGGGCCGCGGTTTCGTCATTTTCTGACCGGACTTACTTCTGCTGGCGCCGCATGGCGTCGAAGAACTCGTCGTTGGTCTTGGTCATCGCCAGCTTGTCGATGAGGAACTCGATACCGTCGATCTCGCCCATCGGGTGGACAATCTTGCGCAGGATCCACATCTTCTGCAGCTCGTCACCGGAGGTGAGCAACTCTTCCTTACGGGTGCCTGAGCGGGTGATGTCGATAGCCGGGTAGACGCGCTTCTCGGCAATCTTGCGCGAGAGGTGCAGTTCCATGTTGCCGGTACCCTTGAACTCTTCGTAGATAACCTCGTCCATTTTGGAACCGGTATCGATCAGCGCGGTGGCGATGATGGTCAGGCTGCCGCCCTCTTCAACATTACGCGCGGCGCCGAAGAAGCGCTTCGGACGGTGCAGGGCGTTGGCATCCACACCACCGGTCAGTACCTTGCCGGATGACGGGATGACGGTGTTGTAGGCACGGGCCAGACGGGTGATGGAGTCCAGCAGAATCACCACATCTTTCTTGTGCTCGACCAGACGCTTGGCCTTCTCGATCACCATTTCGGCAACCTGAACGTGACGGGAAGCAGGTTCGTCAAAGGTGGAAGCGATCACTTCACCTTTTACCATGCGCTGCATCTCGGTCACTTCTTCCGGACGCTCGTCGATCAGCAGAACGATCAGTTCACAGTCCGGGTGGTTGTAGGCGATGCTCTGGGCGATGTTCTGCAGCAGCATGGTCTTACCGGCCTTGGGCGGCGCCACGATCAGGCCACGCTGGCCTTTACCGATGGGGGAAGCCAGATCCAGTACACGGGCGGTGATATCTTCGGTAGAGCCATTACCCCGTTCCATCCGCAGACGTTCGTTGGCATGCAGGGGGGTAAGGTTTTCAAACAGGATCTTGTTGCGGGAGTTTTCCGGGCGGTCGTAGTTGACCTCATTGACCTTGAGCAGTGCGAAGTAGCGTTCGCCCTCTTTCGGTGGCCGGATCTTGCCGGAGATGGTATCGCCGGTACGCAGGTTGAAGCGGCGGATCTGGCTCGGGGAGACGTAGATATCGTCAGGGCCTGCCAGATAGGAGCCGTCTGCACTGCGCAAGAAGCCGAAACCATCGGTCAGGATTTCCAGCACACCGTCGCCAAAGATATCTTCACCACCCTTGGCGTGCGCCTTGAGGATTGCAAAAATAATATCTTTCTTGTGCGCCCGAGCCAGATTTTCCAACCCCATGGATTCGCCAAGCTTGACCAGCTCGGACACAGGAGTGTTCTTTAATTCAGTCAGATTCATAGTGGTGAAAGTCTGTAAGCAAGGATTGAAATGAGGAGACAGTCTGCTGGATTGATGCTGATCGGATTTGATTGCCAGGCTGTGGTTAGCAAAGAGTCAGGCAAAAAGGTTAGCAAACGAGCGATAAACTAGCACCAATCGGGATGAGCGTCTAGGTGATAAAACACAAGGAGCGCATTATTGCAATGCGCTCCTCTTTAATTATTACAGGTTGCCGTCCAGGAACTCTTTCAGCTGAGTCTTGGACAGTGCACCGACCTTGGTCGCTGCCACTTCGCCATTCTTGAACAGCAAGAGGGTCGGGATACCACGAATGCCGTACTTGGGCGGAGTATCAGAGTTATGGTCGATGTTCAGTTTGGCTACGGTCACGCGACCTTCGTACTCTTGGGCAACTTCTTCCAGGATCGGGGCAATCATCTTGCACGGACCACACCACTCGGCCCAGAAGTCGACCAGAACGGCGCCATCGGCTTTGATTACATCTGCCTCGAAGCTGGCATCGCTCAGCTGAACAATCTTGTCACTCATCTCCAACTCCAGTCAGTAATTAAGGCTTTATTGACATATCAACAAAGGCAATAGTTGCCCTATTTGAAATGATCCTGTTTATTATTGCAAGCCTAACCTGATAACCTACCGCCATGAGCAAAACACACTTAACGACCGACAAATTCGCCCAAATGGGCCTCGAACCCGAAGTTCTGGCTGGTCTGGAATCAAAGGGATTTCACTATTGCACGCCCATCCAGGCACTGTCTCTGCCACTGCTGGTAGAAGGTCATGACCTCGCCGGTCAGGCCCAGACAGGGACCGGCAAGACCATTGCCTTCCTGGCCGCGACATTCAACTATTTGCTGACTCACCCGCTGACCAAGCCCCGTCTGGTTAACCAACCCAGAGCCATCATCATGGCACCCACCCGGGAACTGGCAGTACAGATCTATAACGATGCCGACAGTATCGCCGCCTCTACCGGCCTGAAACTCGGCCTCGCCTACGGTGGCGAAGGTTACGACAAGCAGCTGGCCGTGCTGGAGCAGGGCGTCGACATCCTGATCGGCACCACTGGCCGCATCATCGACTACTTCAAGTCCAAGGTGATCGATCTGAGCAACATTCAGGTCGTGGTACTGGACGAAGCTGATCGCATGTTCGATCTGGGCTTCATCAAGGACATCCGCTTCCTGTTCCGCCGCATGCCGCCCGCGACCGAGCGTCTGAGCATGCTGTTCTCCGCCACCCTCTCCCTGCGCGTGCAGGAGCTGGCCTACGAACACATGAACCACCCGGAACATGTGCAGGTAGAGCCGGAGCAGATGACCGGCGTGCGGATCAAGGAGGAGCTGTTCTACCCCTCCAATGAAGACAAGATGTTGCTGCTGCTCTCCCTGATGGAAGAGGAGTGGCCGGAAAAAGCGATCGTCTTCGCCAACACCAAGCACGTCTGTGAAGACGTCCATGCCTGGCTGGAGAATGACGGCCACCGCGTCGGTCTGCTGACCGGTGATGTGCCGCAGAAAAAGCGGATGAAGATCCTCGAGGATTTCACCAAGGGTGCGCTCGATATTCTGGTCGCCACCGACGTGGCCGCCCGTGGTCTGCACATCCCTGACGTGACCCACGTCTTCAACTATGACCTGCCCGACGACGCCGAAGACTATGTACACCGTATCGGTCGTACCGGTCGTGCCGGCAAGAGCGGTCACTCCATCAGCCTGGCCTGTGAAGACTATGCCTTCAATCTGCCGGCCATCGAGGAGTACATCCACCACGCCATTCCGGTCAGCAAATATGATCGTGAAGCGCTGCTGGATGACGTGACCCCGCCGAAACGGGTGTTCCGCAACCGTCAGCCGGTGAACCGCAACATGCGGGATCGCCAGGGCGGTGGCAACAGCAACAACCGTCGTCGTCCGCCGCGCAAGAGCTAAGGACAGGCCCGTTGCACAACTCGCCTCTCTATGCCGCTATCGACCTCGGCTCCAACAGCTTTCATATGCTGGTGGTGCGCGAGGTCGCCGGTGCCCTGCGCACCGTCGCCAAGGTCAAGCGCAAGGTTCGCCTCGCCGCCGGGCTTGATGCCGACTTCCGTCTCAGCCGTACCGCCATGGAGCGAGGCTGGGACTGTTTGCGTCTCTTCTCCGAGCAGTTGCAGGACATTCCGGCCGACAATATCCGGGTGGTGGGCACCGCCACCTTGCGTCTTGCCACCAACGTCGATGAGTTCCTTAGCGAAGCGGAACGGGTACTCAACCACAGCATCGAGATCATCTCGGGCGAGGAAGAGGCCAAGACCATCTACGAAGGGGTCTCCTGGACCTCTGCCGGGGAAGGCAACCGGCTGGTGATCGACATCGGCGGTGCCAGTACCGAACTGGTGATCGGCGAACATAGCGAAGCAAAACTGCTCAACAGCTTGCACATGGGCTGCGTCACTTGGCTCAACAATCACTTCGGTGATGGCGAGCTCTCCGAAGCCCGTTTCGAGCAGGCGATTGCTGCCGCCAAGGCGGTGCTGGAGAAGGTGGCGGATGATTACCGTGCCCTTGGCTGGCGTACCTGTGTCGGCGCCTCCGGCACGGTGCAGGCGCTGCAAGAGATCATGCTGGCGCAAGGGAAGAGCGAACGGGTCACCCTGCCGAAACTGCAGGAGCTGATGGGTCAGGCCATCGCCTGCGGCAAGCTTGACCGGCTGCAACTGGAAGGGCTGGCGGCCGAGCGGCTGACCGTGTTCCCCTCCGGCCTCGCCATCCTGATCGCCATCTTCGAAACCCTCGATATCGAGAGCATGACCCTCGCGGGTGGCGCCCTGCGTGAAGGACTGATCTACGGTCTGCTGGGCAACAATCACGACTGTGATGCCCGGGATCGTACCGCCGACAGCCTGATCAGCCGCTATCAGCTGGATAAAGAGCACGCCGAACGGGTGCGCGATACCGCCGTCGAGGCGTTCAACCAGCTGCAACCGGCCTGGCGACTCTCGAAACGCTACGGTCGTCCGATCTTGCGTTATGCCGCCCTGCTGCACGAGATCGGCCTCTGTATCGAGTACAAGAAGGCGCCGCAACACGCCGCCTACATCATCGACAACATCGATATGCCGGGCTTTACCCCTGCGCAAAAGAAGCTGTTGTCGGCCCTGCTGTTCAACCAGCGGGACGAATTCAAGCTGGAACCACTGGAGAAACAGGGTGCCGTCACCGGTCGTCAGGCGATCCGGCTGGCCCGTATCCTGCGCATCGCGCTTATCCTCTGCATGCGCCGCACCCAGGGCACAGTGCCCAGCTTCACCCTGCAGGCAGAAGAGGAGTCACTGACCCTGACCCTGCCCAAGGGCTGGATGGATGAACACTACCTGCGCGCCAGCGAGCTGCGGCTCGAGGTGGAACGCCAGCAGAAGATGGGCTGGCCGACCCGCGTACAGGAAGCCTGACTCAGCAACCAGCCTGTTTTGAAGCCGATCATGCCGGATTATCAACCCATCAGCTGCGATCTCTACGACTGGCTCGAAATTGCTGCCAGCTGGCAACTGCCGGTGACCCTCACCAGCCGCGATGATCGCCAATGGGATGACAAGATCCGCACTATCGAAGCCAGCGAAGGGGTCGAGTATCTGTTGCTGCACAGTGGCGAGCGGCTCAGTCTGGCGGATCTGGCGACCCTGCGCCTGAACTGGCAAGGGGAAGAAAAGCTGATCCGCTTCGCGCCAACCAACTGAATCCAATACGAAAAAGGAGGGCCAACATGATGTTGGCCCTCCTTTTTGCATCTGCGACTCGCACCGGCCGTTAACTCGCCGCCAGCGCAGCCATCACATAGACATCGAAGCGGTTGCTCTTGGTCTCGATGGCCATGCTGGGTTTATGCTCGTTGAGCCAGCCGGCGTAATCGGGGCGTTTCACCACCACCCGCTTCTCAGCCATCTTGAGCGCGGCAGGCAACAAGGCATCCGCATCGAGATCCGGCCCCACCAGCGACTGGAACACCCGCATCTCTTTTTTCACCAGCGCCGACTTCTGCTTGTGCGGGAACATGGGGTCGAGGTAGATCACCTCGGGCCGCTCCCGCAGCGCCAGCAGATTGTCCACCGCCGGGCCTTGCAGCAGGTGCATCCGCTCACTGACCCAGGGGCCAATCTCGGGATCCTGTGCCGCCCGCGCCAGCCCATCCTGCAACAGAGCGGCCACCACAGGGCTGCGTTCGATCAGGGTCACCTTGCAACCGAGGGAAGCGAGCACGAAGGCATCGCGCCCCAGACCGGCAGTGGCATCCACCACGGTGGGTGTGGCGCCGGCCTTGAGCCCCACTGCCTTGGCGATGGACTGGCCGCGACCACCACCAAACTTGCGACGATGTGCCACCGCCCCTTCCACGAAGTCCACATAGACGGCACCCAGCTTGGGCTCATCCAGCTTGCGCAGTTCCAGTCTCTCTTCAGTCAGTACCAGCGCAAACGGAGCCGGAAACTCCACGTCGGCAAGGCGTAAACGCAGGGCGTCGAGCTCGCCATCACGGGCGGGGACTTCACTGAAAACCTGAATATGGGGCATAGGAGACAGACTCATGGCACGTACAGAAGCGGCCATGATAACAGAAGCGGTGGATCAGCTCACGACAGTGAGGTTCATCCCCTGACGGTTGAGAGCGAGGTAATCAATGAGATCGTCATAGGCCAGCGGGCGGCTGAGCAGATAACCCTGGGTGAAGGCACA
Source organism: Aeromonas sp. ZOR0001 (assembly GCF_000801015.1). Lineage (NCBI taxonomy): Bacteria > Pseudomonadati > Pseudomonadota > Gammaproteobacteria > Aeromonadales > Aeromonadaceae > Aeromonas > Aeromonas sp. ZOR0001. The sequence goes on from NZ_JRJY01000009.1 coordinate 44,994, forward strand.
CCCCTTCTGGCAGAGGAAGTTGAGCTGCTCGCGGGTCTCAACCCCCTCGATCACCACCTGCATGCCCAGGTTGTGCACTATGTTGATGATGCCGTCGAGCAGCATCCGATCCTGCTCGTTGAAGGGGATATGGCGCACGAAGGAGCGGTCGATCTTGACCAGATCGACCGGGAAGGTGCGCAGATAGTTGAGGGCCGAGTAGCCGGTACCGAAATCGTCGATGGCCAGCTTGCAGCCCGCCTCGCGCAGGGCATCGATCCGCACTCTGTGCTGATCGCTGCTTTCCATCAGCAAAGATTCGGTGATTTCGATAACGATGTCGGCAGGATCGAGCCCGAAGTGCTGGATCACCTTGAGCCACTCACTCGCCTCGGGGTCGATGGTCTGGAACTCCATGGTGGAACGGTTGATCGACATCTGCAGATCCGGGAAACCGGATTGCTGCAACCGCGCCAGATCCCGGCACGATTGCCACAATACCAGCGCACCCAACCCCTGAATCAGACCTGCCTCTTCCGCCAGCGGAATAAACTCGGCAGGGGATACCTGCCCCCAGTGGGGGTGATACCAGCGCACCAGCGCCTCCAGCTTGGCGACCCGTCCGCTGCGATTGTCCCAGATCGGCTGGTAGGCCATGGTCAGCTGCTCCAGCTTGATCGCTTCGGCCAGATCCTGCTGCATCTGGTGGCGCTGGCGCACCTCTTCCCGCATGGATGAGCAGTAGGCACCGAGCAACCTTCCCTGCCGCTTGGCCGCAAACAGCGCCTGTTCGGCGTTGCGCAGCAGCTCGTCGCTCTCGCTGCCATCAACCGGGCAGAGGGTCATGCCGATGGTCGCGGTCACATAGAGATGCTGGTTGGCCAGCATAAAGGGACGGGCAAAGCTGCCGATCACCTGCTTGGCAAACACCTCGGCCTGACGGCGGGTGACGATGCCGGGCACCAGAAACGCGAACTCGTCGCCACCGATACGGGCCACCAGATCTTCGGTGCGCACCCGGCTCACCAGTCGATCCGACACCTCCCGCAGCAGGGCATCGCCAGCATGGTGATCCATGCTGTTGTTGACCGCCTTGAAGTTGTTGAGGTCAAGCACCATGAGCGCGAAGCGCTCGCCCCGCTCGCAGAAGCGGGTGAGGCAGCGGCCAAACAGCCAGCGGTTGGGCAGGCTGGTAAGGTTGTCGTAGTTGGCCTGGGTCGCGATCTTCTGCTCGGCCACCTTGGTCTGGGAAAGATCGCTGAAAATGGCGATATATTGCTGAATTTTGCCAGCTTCGCGCAGGGTGCTGATCATCAGCTGCTGTGGATAGAGCTTGCCGTTCTTGCGCTTGTTCCACACCTCGCCACGCCACACCCCCACCCGCTCCAGCGCATGGTACATGTCGGCATAGAAGGTCTGATCGTGCAGCCCGGACTTGAGCATACTGGGACGCTGGCCCCGCACCTCGTCGCTGCTGTAGCCGGTGATCTGCTCGAAGGCCGGGTTGACCGAGATGATGCGGCTGTCGGCATCGCATACCAAAATCGCCTCGGAGAGGTTGTCGTAGACCCGGTGAGAGAGCTTGAGCTGCTCCGCATGGCGCTTGAGGGGATCGATATTCTCCAGCAGCACCATCAGGTAGTCCGGCTGCTGCTGCTCGTCGCGGATCAGGGTGACCGTTACCCGCCCCCACAGGATCTCGCCCCCCTTGCAGAAGTAGCGCTTCTCCTGGGTGAAACTGCTGCGCTCGCCGCGCCGGATCTCTTCGTAGCACTCAAGGCTGCGCTGCCAATCCTCCGGGTGATTGATGTCGGAGATGGAGCGATGAAGCAGCTCGTCTAGGGGATAGCCCAACATCTTCTCGATAGCCGGATTGGCCCAGAGAATGCGGCCGGTGAGATCGAGCTTGCCGATCCCCACCGGGGCCTGAAACAGCATGCTCTGCAGCACATGAGGGGTATCAGGCAAGAGTTGCGGCAGCTGGCGTTGCAGCATCAGCGCCAGTTCGCGACCGGCCAGCGGCCCCAGCAACCGGAGCAGCCCCATCACCTTGGTCATATTGGCCTGCGGCTGACGATAGAGCAGGCAGCAGATGCCTATGGTCTCGCCATCCGCATTCTTGAGGGCGATCCCGGCGTAGGCCTGGGCCTGCCACGCATCGGCAAGCGGCATCGCGGGGAACAGCTGCAACAGACGATCGCTGAACCAGGCTTCCCCCTCCTGCCAGGTAATGGCATCGGGAGAGTCAGTGATTGGCAGCGTCAGGGTATCGGGGTCAAGAGAGGAGGGATGGGCAGCCTGAACCGTAAGATGGGAAGCATTTGATTCCCTGCTGGCGATCAGGACGACATCAGCCATCACAGCAGCGGCGATTTCACTCACAAAGGTATCGAAATATCCCTGGCCGCTCGAATGAGCCAGACTGGAGATGATTTGATAGACGGAATCGAGTGCTCGCCTCATGGCAAGTGGCTTTCTCTCCTTGAAGGTTAGAACACGACTCTACTGAAGAGCTGTGAGCAGTGCAAATATGCAATCAGCAAGATATTAAAAAGCCTTGAAAAAAGGGACCAAAAGGTCCCTTTTTGTCGCAGAAATCACGACTCGATCCCACTATGCCGCAAAACAGTGTACCTGCTTGAAGCTTACACAGGCGGCGGGTCAGGAATCTCAGGCAGCGATCCCGCTGTGTCGCAACAGTGCATCCACCTTGGGCTCACGACCACGGAAGGCTCGGAACAGCTCCATCGGCTCCTTCGATCCCCCCTTCTCCAGAATATTCTTCAGGAAGGATTGGCCGGTCGCCGGGTTGAAGATCCCCTCCTCCTCGAAGCGGGAGAAGGCATCGGCAGAGAGCACCTCGGCCCACTTGTAGCTGTAGTAGCCCGCCGCATAGCCACCCGCGAAGATGTGGGAGAAGCTGTGCTGGAAGCGATTGAACGCCGGTGGCGTCATCACTGCTACCTGACTACGCACCTCATCCAGCAGCGCCGGGAGCTGTGCCGGATTGGCCGGATCAAACTCCTGATGGAGACGGAAGTCGAACAGGGCGAACTCCAGCTGGCGCAGCATCTGCATGGCGGCCTGGAAGTTGCGGGCGGTCAGCATCTTCTCCAGCAGATCGGCAGGCAGCGGCTCGCCGGTCTCGTAGTGGCCGGAGATAAAGGCCAGCGCCTCGGACTCCCAGCACCAGTTCTCCAGGAACTGGCTCGGCAGCTCCACCGCATCCCAGGCCACGCCGTTGATACCGGCGACACCGGCCACATCGATGCGGGTCAGCATGTGGTGGATGCCGTGGCCAAACTCATGGAACAAGGTGACCACTTCGTTGTGGGTGAACAGCGCAGGCTTGCCATCCACCGGGCCGTTGAAGTTGCAGGTCAGGTAGGCCACCGGTTTTTGCAGCGAGCCATCCTGACGGTAGCGACGACCCAGACAGACATCCATCCAGGCCCCGCCCTGCTTGTGCTCACGGGCATAGAGGTCGAGATAGAAGCTGCCGCGCAGCTCGTCGTCGGCATCGAAGATATCGTAGAAGCGCACGTCCGGGTGCCAGGTGTCGATGCCGAGGCGCTCGCGCACCTTCATGCCAAACACCCGCTTCACCACCTCGAACAACCCCTTCACCACCTTGCTGGCGGGGAAGTAGGGGCGCAGCTGCTCGTCGGAGATGGAGAACTTGTGCTGCTTGAGCTTCTCGGCGTAGTAGGCGAGATCCCAGGCTGCCAGCTCGCTCTGACCATGCTGCTCGGCGGCGAAGAAGCGGATCTCCTCCAGCTCGGCCTTGCCTTGCGGCAGGGATTTGGCCGCCAGATCGGTGAGGAAGCTCACCACCTGTTCGGTCTTGTCCGCCATCTTGGTGGCCAGGGAGAGCTCGGCATAGTTGGCGAACCCTAGCAACTGAGCCAGTTCGCGGCGCAGGGTGAGCAGCTCGCTCATGATGGCGGAGTTGTCCCACTTGCCCGCATTGGGGCCCTGATCGGAGGCGCGGGTGGTGAAGGCTTCGTACATCTCGGCCCGCAGCTCGCGGTTGTCGGCATACATCATCACCGGCAGATAAGAGGGGATATCCAGCGTGAACAGCCACCCCTCTTTGCCTTTAAGTTCAGCCATCTGACGGGCAGCGGCACGCACGCTGTCGGGCAGACCGGCCAGCTCGGCTTCATCGGCCACCAGCTTGTGCCAGCCCTGGGTTGCGTCCAGCACGTTGTTGCTGAAACGGGAGGCCAGCTCGGAGAGGCGGGCCTGAATCTCGCCGTAACGCTGCTGCGCCTCGGCAGGCAGACCAATGCCGGAGAGGCGGAAGTCACGCAGGGTATTCTGGATCTCCTTGCGCTGGGCGCCGCTCAGCAGCGGGAAATCATCGCTCTGGGAGAGGGCCAGATAGGCCTGATAGAGCCCTTCATGCTGACCGACATAGGTCTGGAATTCGGAGAGCAGCGGCAGGCAGGCGTCATGGGCCTCGCGCAGTGCTTCGCTGTTGAGTACGGAGTTGAGGTGGCTGACCGGTGACCAGATCCGTGACAGACGGTCATTTACCTCTTCCAGCGGGGCAATCAGGCTATCCCAGGTATGGGGATCACGCTGGGCCAGCACATCGCTGATCTTCTGCTTGCAGTCAGCAATCGCCTGAATCACGGCAGGCTGAACCTGCTCCGGCTTGATCTGGCTGAAAGGGGGCAGCGAATCCATTGTCAGCAAAGGGTTATTCATCCCGGTTACCTCTTGTTTGGTCTTGAACAGACCGCTTTAGCAGCTCTGTATGGCTTTCTAACATGTGGCCAAGCCACGCAATAATCAAGCGGGAATCCGCCGCAACCCTGTACTTTTCCAGCCATTGCGACCCGGATCTCTGCCGTTGCTGCAGTTTTGCTATCAACAGCCAGTAACAGAATGAATCTGTGGGCCTTTTTTGGCTCTTACCGCTACTTTCAAGGGGCAAAAAGTCGCCATTTACCGGCGCCACAGCTACCAGCCAAGTACCGTCATGCTCAATCATGGAAACGGACAAAATGTGGTAACTGTAACAAATTATCAATATTTTTCAGTCAATTAGAATCAAAACCAACTATTGATTAATTTATTTTCAAGCATCTATCATAGGCAACCTGCCATGTAGGTCACTTGATTCTCTGTGCTGCACAGAAATCGGGTGAAAAAGGCAAAGTGACCCGAAAGGGCGCGACGCAAAGCCACCGGTCTAAGGGAAAACACCTATGACAGCGGGGCTGCCCCCGGGGACGTCCGGTCACAACCGACGCCCCATTTGCACCGTACGGAGAGACGATGAACAAACTCAAATTATCCCTGCTTGGCTGCCTGCTCGGCATGGGCGCCCCCATGGCATATGCCACCAGTGCCGGTCAGGCGATGGTCAACCCCCAGTCCGGCGTAGTGGTCGGCTATTGGCACAACTGGTGTGACGGCTCGGGCTACAAGGGCGGTATCGCCCCCTGCGTCAAGCTCGATCAGGTCAACCCGCAATACAACGTGGTCGATGTCTCCTTCATGAAGGTCTATGGCAGCGATCCCATCCCCACCTTCAAGCTCGACCCGGCCATCGGCATGAGTGAAAGCCAGTTTATCCAGCAGATCGCCGAGCTGAACCGTCAGGGCCGTGCCGTGCTGCTGGCGCTGGGCGGTGCCGATGCGCACATCGAGCTGCGCAAGGGTCAGGAGCAGGCTTTTGCCGATGAGATCATCCGTCTGGTGGAGACCTATGGCTTCGACGGGCTGGATATCGACCTGGAACAGGCCGCCATCACTGCCGCCGACAACCAGACCGTGATCCCGGCGGCCCTGCGTCTGGTCAAGGATCACTACCGCGCCCAGGGGAAAAACTTCCTCATCACCATGGCGCCGGAGTTCCCCTATCTGACCCAGACTGGCGCCTACATCCCCTATATCCGCAATCTGGAAGGGTACTACGACTGGATCAACCCTCAGTTCTACAACCAGGGTGGCGACGGTATCTACATCGATGGCATCGGCTGGATTGCCCAGAACAACGATGCCCTGAAAGAAGAGTTCATCTACTACATGGCGGATTCGCTGAGCAACGGTACCCGCGGCTTCTACAAGATCCCCCATGACAAGCTGGTGTTCGGCATTCCGACCAACATCGACGCCGCCGCCACCGGCTATGTGCAGGATCCGCAGAAGCTCTACAACGCCTTCAACCGCCTGAAGAGCGAGGGGCAACCACTGCGCGGCGTGATGACCTGGTCCATCAACTGGGACATGGGCCGCAACGCCGCCGGTCAGTCCTACAACGAATCCTTCATCAAGAGCTACGGCCCCTTCATCCACGATCAGGAGATCACGCCGCCGGTAGACAACGGCAAGCCGGTGTTCAGCGGCCTGAGCGATACCCGCATCAAGCAGGGTACCGCCTTTGATCCGCTGGCAGGTGTCAGCGCCAACGACAAGGAAGATGGCGACCTGACTGGCCAGATCCAGGTGGAAGGCTCGGTAGACAGCCAGCGCATCGGCCTCTACCCCCTCACCTACAAGGTGAGCGATCGCGACAACAACGTCACCGAGCAGGTACGTACCATCGAGGTCTACAGCATGAAGCCGGTATTCAGCGGCGTCACCGACACCACGCTGGAACTGGGTACCCCCTTCGATCCGATGACAGGCGTCAACGCCCATGATGAAGAAGATGGCGACCTGACCGCCCAAATCAAGGTCAGCGGCAGCGTCGACAGCAGCAAGGTCGGCCGCTACACCCTCACCTATCAGGTAAGCGACAGCGCCGGTCAGCAGGTAACCCAACAGCGCAACGTAACCGTCAGGGAGCAGGGCGCCGTCTGTGAAAACAGCTGGGATGCCAAGAAGGTCTACGTGGGTGGCGACATCGTCAGCCACAACGGCAAGAACTGGCTGGCAGGCTGGTGGACCCAGAACGAAGAGCCGGGCACCACGGGTGACTGGGGCGTCTGGCGCGTACAGGGCGACAGCGACTGCGGCGGCACAACGCCACCCGCCGAAGGCAGCAGCGACTTCACCGTCAGCGCCATGGCGAGCGAGTACACCATAGTCAACGGTCAGGTCAGCATCCGCTTCAACCTGACGACCGCCAACCCGGTACAGATCACCGCAACTCTGGAGCAGAGCGGCCACAGCCACGGTACCACCAGCAGCCAGGTGAACGGCACCAGCACCCTGGTACTGCAGGGCAGCAATGTGACCGATGGCAGCTACGACGTGGTCATCACCGGTCTGGCTGCCGGCCAGCAGCCGGTGGTACAGCGCTTCCCGGTTGCGCTGACCGAAGAGAGCAACGGCGGTAGCGAAGGTGACTACCCGGCCTACGCCCCCAACACCAGCTATCAGGCCGGTGATCGGGTCAGCAATGCCGGTGGCAACTACGAGTGCAAACCCTGGCCCTACAGCGGCTGGTGTGGCGGCTCGACCAGCCAC
>NZ_JRJY01000009.1:52519-56139 GCF_000801015.1 Aeromonas sp. ZOR0001
TGGATCAAGCTCTGACCTTGCCCCAACCACTAACGGGGGCCGGCAGGCCCCCGCCCATATCCTGCCCGTCGGCCACGCTGCCGATGGGCAGGATGCACTGACCCGGACGGGTTAGCCCCTCTCTTTTACATGCTTGCCAACCACCAAAAAACATCCAACAACAACCAAGATAAGGAAATCACCATGCCAAGAACCACCAAGCTTGCCACCCTGCTCGGTTTGCTGCTGTCGGCCCATGTCGTGGCCGATGAGCGCGAACAAGCCTATTTCAAACAAACCTATCAGGAGCACTACGAACAGATGACGGCGCGCCTCGCCGCGCTGCACCAGAGTGCGGCTGACGAGCAGAACGTGATCATCAAGGATGGCAAGCGACACCTTGCCATCAACGGCCTGCTCTACCCGCTGACAGCGGATAACCACATCCTGTTCGATCTGCCCAAACCCCACTTTTTCGACGAAACAGCCATTCGTAACGTCTTTGATTTCTTCGATGAGGAGTGGGAGCTGACCTGGTACGACGGTGGGGTCGTAGCAGTCAACAAACGCTTTGGCAACTATGACTACGGCAACGGCTGTCTGCTGGAGTACTTCCCCCACGGCCAGATCCAGAATGGCGAACGCACCCAGGTGGTGATGGAGACCAGCTCCTGCAGCGTCAACTCGTTTGCCACCTCGCTGCAATATCTGGACAAAGGCGAGGAGCTGACGGCCGACCAGCTGGGGCTGGACGCCAGCCTGATTACGGCGGTCGAGCGCTATCAGGATCGGCTCTATGTCAGCCAGAACGGCAATCCGGGCCATGTGGCCATTATCGATATCCCGAACCGCCAGCAGATTGGCGAGATCCGCGGCACCGCAACCGGCAGTGCCACGGCCTACAACCAGGTCAGCGAACTGTTTGTCCGCAACAACCTGCTCTACGTGGTCTCGCGCTACTCGCACCGGGTCGATATCTTCGATCTGGCCGATGAACATCGCCATGTCACCACCCTGGGAACCGGTCGGGATTCCGGCAGCAACAGCCTGCACCGCGCCCAGGCCGTCTTTGCCAATCAGGATTACGTGCTGGTGGCAGATGCGCTGAGCGAGATCAAGGTCTACCGCCAGCAGGATGTGACGCCGGAGAACAGCCTCAAGACCCCCATCGCCGGTCGGCTCGCCTTTGAAGGAAAATACAGCCACCGTCTGGTGCAACTCCATCAGGTGGGTGACTATCTCCTGGCCCACACCGCCGGCAAAAACTACTACATCTATGACTTGCGCAAACTGGCTGATGCCATCGCCAGCAACACACCGCTGGCGCCTGAGCAGGTGATCGCCGACAGCAATCTGCAAAAAATCGACATGGATGGCGATCGGCTGGTGGTGAACTTCAAGGACCGCATCGAGTGGCATGATGCCGATACCCTGATCGCCAACGACTTTCAGTTCAAGAACCCGACCTTTACTGTCCGGGAGATCAACCAGCAGCCCGTGGCGGCGCTGAAAGATCTCCAGCTGGCGGGATCGGCGCTTGTCACCGCCAACGAGCGCGGCCTGGGTTTCAACCAGCTGCTGAGCAAGGAGATCAGCTTCACGGCCGACGAGCAGTTGCCGGCTCGCCCGCTGATCTTCGATCAGCTGATGCCGGCCGCAGTCAGCTACATACTGCGCAATGACGAACCCTACGAGGTGCTGATCGATCGCGCCCAGCGTTCGGTCAACATCAATTCGCTGGTCAAGACCGAGCTGCTTGATAACGACACGGTGCGCATCACCAACTATGCCGCCAGAGAGCTGCATGACATCAATATCGAGTCACGCCTGAACGGTATCAACAAGTGGCTGATCCTGGGCCAGCTCGATCGCCTGCCCGCCTATGCCCAAATCACACTGCCACTGAGCGCCTTTGGCGAGCAGGGACGCTTCAACAGCGCCAGCCGCGATGGTGTGTTTGATCTCAACAACCTGCTCGACAACAGCATCAATCTGCCCGCCCAGTTCGAGCACAGGTTCAGCTCCAACTCGGATCCGTTTGCCCAGAAGCTGGCACGCCTCAAGCCAAGCTGGAACGTGCGCTTCGCCACCAACACCAGCGGCTCCTGGCGCCCCATCAATGCCCTCTACGCTCGCGAATGGCTGATCATCGCCACCAACCTGGCCTACATGGTCTCGACCGAGGAGTTCAAACACGTCTGGTACAACTTCAAGGCGGTGAACGGCTACGAAATGTTCGGCAATGGCGGCAACAGCTATGTGCCGAACGGCATCTTTACGGCAGCCGATTATGACTACTACTACCACAGCCTGATGAAGCGCCCCTACCTCAACCTGGGGATCACCGCCATGGGGGGCGGGCTCGGGAGTGGTGGCATCACCGGGGTCGATACCTTTAACTTTGTCAGCCACTACTACGGCGGCTGGGGCATCATTGCCCACGAATTTGGCCATGGCTTCGATGGGAAGTCCTACAGCCATGAGAGCGCGTTTGCCCGTGGCAGCCATGGCTGGCATCCCCTGATGACGGGCATGGCCAACTACCATATCCGCAAGGGCGACCTGCCCTATCTGGACGATGATCTCAACGGCTTCCACAAGCCGGAAAACGACATCTATCGCTACAACTCGGTCAGCCAGGGGGCTCGCAAGCACCGCGCTGACAGCCACATGTACTATACCGACCACTACTTCATGCAATTCTCCACCATGCCGCAAGGCTGGGTAGCCAACGGCAGCGACTTCAGTGCCGGGCAGCTGGCGGCCCTGACCAATCAGGAGCGACTGCTGATGGGCTGGATCCCCAAGGAGTCGGAGAAAGGCAATCTCTGCCGGTTCACCTTCCAGGATGGCGAGCAGTACTACGGCTACGTCGAACAGCAGGCTGAGGGTCTGCTCTGTGATGCCGGCTCCCTGATCCGTTATCGTCAGCCAGATGGCCAGTTTGTGCCGCTGGTCTCGGCCATCAACCAGTTTGACTGGCTGTCACTCCACCACAAGGGCAAGCTGGCTCAGCCGGTGCTGCACCAGAATGGTCGCCAGCTCTGCTACAAGAATGTGGCGGGCTTTTACGGTATCGGCTTCGTCAATGACAACAACCAGTGCACCCAGCTGCCCAACGTCTATCAGACCAATGGCAAGCACTGGCTGACCAGCTCCGGCTGGACCGGTCTGACCTACCTGAGCGGAGACTTCATCCTGCCCACTACCGGTAGCAGCAGTGACTTCACCGTCACCGATCTGGCGGCCGAATATCTCATCGTCAACGGCGCGATCGACTTCAGCCTGACGCTGACCACCGCCAACCCGGTGACCGTCACCGCGACCCTGTTGCAGGATGGCAATCCGGTCGCCACCGGCAGCGCCCTGATCGATGGTCAGGGTTCCCTGCAGCTGACGCAGTCAGGCCTAGCGGCCGGCAGTTACGAGCTGTTGCTGGCGGGCATGGCTGAGGGGAGCAAGCAGGGCTTCGAGCGTCGCTTCACCCTGGCATTGGTGGAACAGGCTCCGGGTGGTGACAGTGACGGTGGTAACGGCAGCTACCCGGCCTATGTTGCGGGCACCGCTTATCAGAGTGGTGAACGGGTCAGCAATGCCGGTGGCGACTACGAGTGCAAACCCTGGCCCTACAGCGGCTGGGG
>NZ_JRJY01000009.1:56273-66343 GCF_000801015.1 Aeromonas sp. ZOR0001
GGAGCGATGCCTGGACCAAGCTGTAATCAGCTATCAGTAACGAAAGAGGGGAGCCATCGGCTCCCCTCTTTTCTATCCGTTACACGCTCGGTCACGTCAGCTTAACGGGCATCTTCCTTCAACCACTGCGCCACGCGCTTGGCGAAGTAGGTGAGAATGCCATCGGCACCGGCCCGCTTGAAGCAGAGCAGGGACTCCATGATGGTCTCCTTCTCTTTCAGCCAGCCGTTCTGGATCGCCGCCATGTGCATGGCGTACTCGCCGCTCACCTGATAGGCAAAGGTCGGCACGCCGAACTGATCCTTCACCTGACGAACCACGTCCAGATAAGGCATGCCTGGCTTGACCATCACGCTGTCGGCCCCTTCCTGAATATCCAGCGCCACTTCGTGCAGGGCTTCGTTACTGTTGGCCGGGTCCATCTGATAGGTAGCCTTGTTGCTCTTGCCGAGGTTGCCGGCAGAGCCAACCGCATCGCGGAACGGGCCGTAGTAGCAGGAAGCGTACTTGGCGGAGTAGGCCATGATCTGGGTGTTGATGAAGCCATTCTCTTCCAGCGCAGCGCGGATGGCGCCGATGCGGCCATCCATCATGTCGGACGGCGCGACTATATCGACCCCGGCCTCGGCGTGGGAGAGCGCCTGCTTGATCAGGATCTCGGTGGTGATGTCGTTCAGCACATAGCCTTCGTCATCGATAATGCCGTCCTGCCCGTGGGTGGTGAACGGATCGAGTGCCACGTCGGTGATCACCCCGAGCTCCGGGAAGCGAGCCTTGAGGGCGCGCACGGTGCGCTGGGCCAGCCCGTTCGGGTTGTAGGCCTCTTCCGCCATCAGGCTCTTGCTCTCCAGCGGAGTGACCGGGAACAGGGCAATGGCGGGTACGCCCAGCTCCACCAGTTCAGCAGCTTCCTCCAGCAGCAGATCGATGGAGAGACGCTCCACCCCCGGCATGGAGGGAACGGCTTCCCGACGGTTCTCCCCCTCCAGCACGAACACCGGATAGATGAGATCGTTGACGGTCAGTACGTTCTCGCGCACCAGACGACGGCTGAAATCATGTTTGCGCAGACGGCGCAGGCGGCGGCCCGGAAAGGCGCCCGGAAGAGTTGTAGCCATGAATCACTCCTGGAGAGGAAGTTGGAAGAACGCGGCGGAGGTGGCCCGGGTATGGGCCAGCAAGGCCTCGGGCGCTTCACCACGACAGGCCGCCACCACCTGGGCGATGTGCGGCAAAAAAGCAGGTTCGTTGCGTTTCGGGCGCGGTTTCAGATCCCGCGGCACCAGATAGGGGGCATCGGTCTCGATCATCAGCCGACCGGCCGGAATACGGGCCACCTGTTCGCGCAGCAGCTGACCACGGCGCTCATCGCAGAGCCAGCCGGTCACCCCGATATGCAGCCCCAGCGCCAGACACTCGTCCAGCTCCTCATCACAGCCTGTGAAGCAGTGCAGCACGGCCCCCGGTAGTTTCGGCAACCAGGGACGGAGGATCTCGATAAAACGGGCGTGGGCATCGCGGCAGTGGAGAAACACCGGCATCCGGAGCTCGGCAGCCAGTGCCAGCTGGGCGTCGAACACAGCGTCCTGCACCGGGCGGGGGGAGAAGTCGCGGTTGTAGTCGAGGCCGCACTCGCCAATAGCCACCACCTGCGGCAAGGCTGCCAGCTCGCGCAAGGCGGGCAGGGTCGCCTCATCGACACTCTTGGCGTCGTGGGGATGAACCCCGGCGGTGGAGAAGCAGTAGCCCGGCCAGCGGGCGGCCAACCCGGCGCTCTCGCGACTACCAGCCAGATCGGTACCGGTGAGGATCAGCGCTTCCACTCCGGCGGCGCGGGCACGGGCCACCAGCTCAGCCTGCTCGCCGGCGAACTGGCTGCTGGTCAGGTTTAAACCGATATCGATCATGGAATGAGACGTTCCGAACAAAAGGAATACATATCAGGTATTTGAAAACCATCTACCGAATGGGGTCTTACCATACGCCTCGAACGGGAGCATGAAAAGAGGAAGGGAGCCTAAGCTCCCCTCGTTCTGCCATTCCTGCGGACTTCGTCATCCTCTCGCCGTCCGGCAAACAGGTGACGAACAGAGCCTCAGCTCTCCACATCCGGTTGTTCCTGTTGCTCTTCATCCTCTTTCTTCACGTAGAAGCGGGCGAAGAACAGACCAATCTCCCACAGCGCCCACATCGGGATGGCGAGCAGGGTCTGGGAGAAGACATCAGGCGGCGTCAGCAGCATGCCGACCACAAACACCCCGACAACGACGTAGGGACGTTTCTCCTTCAGGTTTTGCGGTGTGGTCACGCCAGTCCAGCAGAGCAGTATGGTGGCCACCGGAATTTCGAACGCCACCCCGAACGCGAAGAACAGGGTCAGTACGAAGTCCAGATAGCTGGCGATATCGGTCGCCACCGTCACCCCGGCGGGTGCTGTGCTGGTGAAGAAACCGAACACCAGCGGGAACACCACGTAGTAGGCGAACGCCATCCCCGCATAGAACAGCAGGGCGCTGGAGACCACCAACGGCATGATCAGCCGCCGTTCATGCTGGTACAGACCGGGGGCGATAAAGGCCCAGGCCTGATAGAGCAGATAGGGGATCGCCACGAAGAAGGAGACCACCAGCGTCAGCTTGATCGGCGTCAGGAAGGGGGTCGCCACATCCGTCGCGATCATGCTGGTCCCTTCCGGCAACTGGCTGAGCAGCGGCTGGGCCACGAAGTCGTAGATGTTGTTGGAGAAGTAGATCAGCGCCAGAAACACCACGAGGATGGCGGTAATGGAGCGCAGCAAACGGGTTCTCAGCTCAACCAGATGGCTGATCAGGGGTTGTTCGGCCTGACTCATGGCTTCACCTCCCCTTTTACTGCGGAGTCGCTGACCGGCACCGGCTCACTCTCCCGCTGGCTGTTGACCGGCGGCACGTCGTGGCTCAGCTGCACTGCAGGCTCAACCGGCGTGGCAGGCTCAGCCTGGGCGACCGGCTCGGGGCGCGGCGGACGGATCTCGTTCTCCACCTGATAGGGGCGATTGACCGACTGGGCCGCCGCTTTGAGCTGTTCGATGGACTCCTGCAGCTCGGGGCTCAGGTTGCTCATCTGCAACTGTTCGGCCTTCTTGAGGTCGTTATGCAGCTCTTGCAACTTGAGCTCCTGCTCCAACTCGGACTTGACCGAGTTCGCGGTCGAACGAATGAGGCGGATCCAGTGGGTAGCCGTGCGGATGGCAACCGGCAGCCGCTCGGGCCCCAGTACCACCAGTGCTACCACACCGATAACGACCAGCTCCCAAAAACCGATATCGAACATGGCTTAGGCCTGGTCTTTGTCTTTCTGTTTGGCGGTCTCACTGCTCTGAGTGGCCGCTTCGTTCAGCTGTTTCGGGGGAAACTCGGCATCTTTCTGCTCGGCCTTGGCATCAGCCGGCTCGTCGGAGAGGGCTTTCTTGAACCCTTTGACCGCCGCGCCCAGATCACCGCCAATGCCGCGCAGTTTCTTGGTACCGAACAGCAGCACGACGATGACTGCAATGATCAACAATTGCCAAATACTGATACCACCCATGATTTTCTCTCCAGAACAGGCGCCTGACGGCGCGGTTGTTGATTAATGGGAACGGGTTCGCAACCAGCCGACCAGCCAGCAGAGGGCTGCACCGGCGAGACTGGCTTGTCCCCACTCAATGTGTTGTTTTTGGGTCAGCAAGAATACACCCGCCAATAGCAGGCTGGCTCCAACCCCTAAGAGGTAGCGGGCCTGCCCCTGCCGACGGCTGTGACGGCGGAACTCGGCAAACATCTGGTCGAAATGACGCTGCTGATGACGGGTCTGGCGCAGGGTCTCATAGACCAGCTCCGGCAGCTCCGGCAGCTTCTCCGCCCAGAATGGCGCCTTCTCCTTGATGGCGTTCAATACCGACTTTGGCCCCACCTGTTCGTGCATCCAGTTCTCGAGGAACGGCTTGGCGGTCTGCCACAAATCGAGCTGCGGGTAGAGCTGACGCCCCAACCCTTCCACATAGAGCAGGGTCTTTTGCAGCAGCACCAGCTGCGGCTGCACCGTCATATGGAAGCGACGCGCGGTGTTGAACAGGTTGAGCAGCACGTGACCGAACGAAATTTCGGAGAGCGGCTTCTCGAAGATGGGCTCCAGCACGGTGCGGATGGCAAACTCGAACTCGTCCACCTTGGTGTCTGCCGGTACCCAGCCCGACTCCACATGCAGCTCCGCCACCCGACGATAGTCACGGTTGAAGAAGGCGAGGAAGTTCTCCGCCAGATAGCGTTTGTCTTCCCGATTGAGGGTACCGACGATGCCGCAGTCGATGCCGATCCAGAGCGGGTTTTCCGGATGTTCGTAAGAGACGAAGATGTTGCCCGGGTGCATGTCGGCATGGAAGAAGCTGTCGCGGAACACCTGGGTGAAGAAGACCTCGACCCCGCGCTCGGCCAGCAGCTTCATATTGGTGCCGTTGGCTTCCAGCGCCGGTATATCGGAGACCGGAATACCGTAGATCCGCTCCATCACCAGCACTTGCTCGCGGCAGAGGTCGGTAATGATTTCAGGCACATAGAGCGCCTCGGAACCGGTGAAGTTGCGGCGTAGCTGGATTGCGTTGGCCGCTTCGCGCATCAGATTCAGCTCGTCGAGGATGGTCTTGCGATACTCCTCCACCACCTCGATGGGGCGCAGCCGCGCGCTCTGGGGCACGAAGCGGGCCACCAGACGGGCCAGCGCCTGCATCAACCGCAGGTCAGCCTCGATGACCGGCTCGATGTCGGGACGGATCACCTTGATGACGATCTCGCGGCCACTCTCCTTCAGGCGGGCGGTATGCACCTGCGCGATGGAGGCCGACGCCAGCGGCGTCTCGTCGAAGTCGTCAAACAGGGTTTCGATGGGACAACCCAAGCTCAGCTCGATCTGCTGGCGCGCCGCCTGACCACAGAAGGGGGGCACCCTGTCCTGCAGCAGGGCCAGTTCCTCGGCGATATCCGGCGGCAGCAGGTCTCGGCGGGTCGAGAGCATCTGGCCAAACTTGATGAAGATGGGGCCAAGAGCCTCGAAGGCAAGGCGAATGCGGGCACCGCGGCTGAGATCCGGTTGCTTGTTCTTGAGCCAGAACAGGGAGCGACGGGCCAGACGACCCGGCCAGGGTTGATAGCGGGCGGGCACCAGTTCGTCGATGCCCTGCTCCAGCAGGATGGTGATGATGCGATAGAGGCGTTTGAACTCCTTCGGGGTCATCAGGTCACCTGCTGTTCGAAGCGGGCCAGCCGCAGTTCGACGGCCTTGAGCTGTTGGGCCAGCACCTCGACGTCATCGTTGAAACTCGCCACTTCCAGCGGACCGGGGGCGAGGCGGGCCTCTTCGGTCAGATATTCCGCCAGCTGGCTGCGGGTGCGGCACAGTTCGCGGCCGACCAGACGACGCGCCTGACGGGCACCGCTGAACAGGGTGTGGGCCAGCACGTCGCCGGTATAGCGCGACAGCTCCTCTTCCCAGTCGATATCCAGCTCACCCAGCAGCACGCTGAATGCCTGTACCAGCTGGGGATCACCGCTCAGATCCAGCTTCTCCTCACGGATATAGCGGGTCAGGGCGGACGGGTCTTTCAGCAGACCGAGGGCGGTCAGCGACAGGCTGAGCACCGCATCGGCCTCCCCTTCATGCTGGGCCAGCACATCCAGCCGACGCTCGGAGAAGACGAACCAGAGCGGCTTGAGTTCACGCAGCTCCAGCTTGAGCACCTTGCCCACCAGTTTGCGCAGCCGCTCCGGGCTCTGTTTGTCCAGCGCCAGCAACTGGTTGAGGCTGGTTTCGATCACCGCGGTGACCATGGCATCCATCGGCATAGGCAACCTTAAAACTTGTAACCGCGGTGCAGGGCGACCACACCCTGAGTCAGATTGAAGTACTCCACCTGCTCGAAACCGACATTTTCCATCATGCCAGCCAGGGTCTGCTGATCCGGGTGCATGCGGATGGACTCTGCCAGATATTTGTAGCTTTCACTGTCGTTCGCGACGATTTCGCCCATTTTCGGCAGCAGTTTGAAGGAGTAGAGGTCATAGAGCTTGGCGATCACTTCGCTGACCGGCTTGGAGAACTCCAGCACCAGCAGACGGCCACCCGGCTTGAGCACCCGGAACATGGAGGCGAGCGCCTTGTCCTTGTCGGTGACGTTGCGCAGGCCGAAGCCGATGGTAATCACGTCGAAGTGGTTATCCGGGAAAGGGAGCGCCTCGGCATTGGCCTGCACGTAGGAGACGTTGTTGGCGACCCCCAGATTGCGCAGCTTGTCGCGGCCCACTTTCAGCATGGAGTCGTTGATATCCGCCAGCACCACCTGACCGGTCTCGCCGACGATGCGGGAGAACTTGGCGGTCAAGTCACCGGTACCACCGGCCAGATCCAGCACCTTCTGGCCCTTGCGCACACCGGAACAGTCGATGGTGAAGCGCTTCCACAGGCGGTGGATGCCGAACGACATCAGATCGTTCATCAGATCATACTTGGCTGCCACCGAATGGAAGACACCTGCTACCAGAGTTTCCTTCTCGGTCGCGGCCACGGTTTTAAAGCCAAAATGCGTTGTCGTTGCTTGTTCTGACATCCCTTAAACACCCATAGAGCAAAGAATGGCCGCCAGTTTACCAGAGCCACTGGCGTCCGGACACCTTAAACCCGGCTCGCAACCAACTGCATGCCCAGCACCACCATGGCCAGACAGAGGAAGAGATTGAGACCGATATTGAGCAGCGCTTTCAGATAGGCTCCATGTTGAGCCAGCACTACCGTATCGAGGGCAAAGGAAGAAAACGTGGTCAGGGCACCGAGGATCCCCACCATCAGCAGCGGCTTCATCGGGTGTTCTACCACATGGCCGTGACTGATGAGGGCGAACGCTACCCCCATGATGAAAGAGCCCACCACGTTGACCACCAGAGTCCCGTAAGGAAAGTGGCGCCCCAGCAGCAAGGCCATCAGTTCGGCAATTCCAAAACGAAGGCAGGCGCCGATGGCGCCCCCTGCAGCAACATAGAACCAGGTTTGCATGGTGTCACTCTCTCAGGGTCAGGCCGCCATTATGTCGCAATGGCGGCCCTGGTGCCCAGAGGCGGAACTAATCGATATCCAGCCTGATTGAAATCTCAGCGGCGAAAATCGATGGGCTCTGGCTGACCCAGCACGATTTCGGTCTGGGCCGGGCGGGTCTGGGCAATCACCTTGCCGTGGCGGATCGAGTAACGCACCGGCACCTGACGGCGCACCGCATCGAAGCCGTTCTCGGCAGGCAGGATCAACAGGTTGGCCGGTTTGCCCACCTCGATACCATAGCGATCCTGCACGTTCAGGGTGCGGGCACTGTGGCAGCTGATCAGCTTCAGACCGTCGTTGATCTGCTCGTAACCCATGATCTGGCAGACATGCAGCCCCATGTGCAGCACCTGCAACATGTTGGCAGTGCCCATGGGGTACCAGGGGTCGAACACGTCGTCGTGACCGAAACAGACGTTGATGTTCGCCTCCAGCATCTCCTTCACCCGGGTAATGCCGCGGCGTTTGGGATAGGTATCGAACCGCCCCTGCAGGTGAATGTTCACCAGCGGATTGGCCACGAAGTTGATGCCTGCCATCTTGAGCAACCGGAACAGGCGGGAAGCATAAGCGCCGTTGTAGGAGTGCATGGCGGTGGTGTGGCTGGCGGTGACTCTATGACCGATACCCCGCTCGTAGGCCAGGGTCGCCAGCGTCTCGATAAAGCGGGACTGCTCGTCATCGATCTCGTCGCAGTGCACATCGACCAGAACCTGATACTTCTCGGCAAGATCGAAGATGTAGTGCAGACTTTCGACACCATATTCCCGGGTAAACTCGAAGTGGGGAATAGCACCGATCACATCGGCCCCCAGCTTGAGCGCCTCCTCCAGCAGTGCCTTGCCGTTGGGGTAGGAGAGGATCCCCTCCTGCGGGAAGGCGACGATCTGCAGCTCCACCCACTCCTTCATCTCTTCCCGCACTTCCAGCATCGCCTTGAGCGCAACCAGATTGGGATCGGAGACATCGACGTGAGTACGGACGAACTGGATGCCGTTGGCGATCTGCCACTTCAGCGTCTGGATAGCGCGCTGTTTCACATCCTCATGGGTCAGCAGCGCCTTGCGTTCGGCCCAGCGCTCGATCCCCTCGAACAGGGTGCCGGAGAGGTTCCAGCTCGGCTCACCCGCCGTCTGGGTGGTATCGAGGTGAATGTGGGGTTCGATAAAGGGAGCGATCGCCAGACCGCCCTCCCCGTCCAGCACCCGACCGGCGACGGCATGTTCGTCATGGGGTTCGATGGCGGTGATGACCCCATCCTGACAGCGGATCTGCCACAACCCTTCCCGATCGGCCAAACGAATATGTTGAATCAGCATTTGTTAGCTTCCTGTACCAGAACCGGCCGCTGGGTGAGGCGAACC
Organism: Aeromonas sp. ZOR0001; assembly: GCF_000801015.1. Classification (NCBI taxonomy): domain Bacteria; kingdom Pseudomonadati; phylum Pseudomonadota; class Gammaproteobacteria; order Aeromonadales; family Aeromonadaceae; genus Aeromonas; species Aeromonas sp. ZOR0001. Next base: position 64,742 of record NZ_JRJY01000009.1, read on the forward strand.
AGAATGAAATAGGTGAAGGCGGCGCCCAATACCGCGTTGAGTGGCACTATGCCCGGCAGCCACTTGCCGACAGCCACCCCGACTGCCGTGGCGACCAGCGCCTGCCAGCGCACCGTCTCGAACTGCTGATCGGCAAACTGACGGTAACGCTCACGATTGAGCAGGAAATCCATGATGATAATGCCACCGATCGGCGGAATTGCCGTACTCAAAAAGGCCAGCCAGCCGACAAAGTTGTTGTAAAGCCAGAGGGCGCAAGCCGTACCGATGAAGCCGTTGATCACGCTGAGCGGTTTGCTCTTGAGGCCGGTAATGTTGGCAAATCCGAGACCGGAGGCGTAGAGCGCGTTGTCGTTGGTGGTCCAGATATTGAGACCCAGCACCAGAATGGCGGGGATCAGTAAACCCTGCATCAACATCACTTCCGATATATCGGCCTGCCCCGTTACCGCCGCACCAGCTGCACCGAAGACGAACATTAGCGTGTTGCCCAAAAAAAACGCCACCATGGTAATCATGACGGCGCCCCAGGGTTTGCGACCAAAGCGAACAAAGTCGGCGGTCAGGGTTCCTGCACTGATAAAGGAACCGACCACCATGGTCAACGCCGTGGTGAACTCGATGGGATTGCTTGGTTGTACCTGCTGCAGTGCAGCCATGCCACCGGTCGAGGTCACCGCCAGCCAGACCGAGTAGCCGCCAAGCAGTGCAATGGCCGGTACGGCCACAAAGCTCAGCACCATCAGGGCGGAGATGCCGAAGTAGACGGTCACCGTCATCAACATGCCCGAAATGGCGATCAGCCAGTTCACATCTATGCCGGTCGCCTTCTGCACCGGTAGGGCAAACATCGCCACACCAACGCCAAACCAGCCGACCTGAGTACCGCCGAGCAGCAGGGATGGCAGCCAGGAACCTTTCACCCCAAAGGAGTAACGAGCCAGCAGATGGGTAGAGAGGCCGGTTGAGGCACCGATATAACCGAGACAAGCGGTGTAGATACCCAGCAACAAGTTGCCGATAAGTACCGCCTTGATGAAGTCATCGAATACCAGCCCGGTACCAAGCGCACCACCGGTCCACATGCTGGCAGAGAAGAAGGTCAGGCCGAGCATCACCAGCATCAGCGACAGCACACCTTTGCGCCCTTTGGCGGGTACCGCCCCCAAACAGTATTCGTTATCCTGCGCCATGCTCTCTCTCCACGTAATAGGCAAAACGCGCCGGATTTTACATGTAAAACGTTTTACGTCAATCAATCATGGTTAAATCTCTGGATAAAACCATCAATAGCAGTCAAATGAGTAACACATTAGGACTCAAACCAGCAGATAAACAGTGTCGGCTGCAAGCAGAAGGGGTTGCGGGAATAGGGAATGTAAGGGGATATCAAAAAATGACGGATGCAAAAAAGCCTCCCTTTTCAGGGAGGCTTTCTATTTAATGGTGCTGATACCCAGAATCGAACTGGGGACCTCATCCTTACCAAGGATGCGCTCTACCGACTGAGCCATATCAGCACACTAACCGGTAAAGACCACGCTGGGCGTAATCTTGAAATTGGGTGCCTGGCAGTGTCCTACTCTCGCATGGCGAATGCCA
>NZ_JRJY01000121.1:0-554 GCF_000801015.1 Aeromonas sp. ZOR0001
GTGCCGCTCGGTACCAGAGCACCGGAGACCATCACAACCACGTCACCTTTCAGACCCATGCCGATTTCCAGCGCGGCTTCTTTACCGATGCGATAGAAATCGTCGGTAGAGGCGATGCTGTCAACCACGTGAGCAACCACACCCTTGGTCAGAACCAGCTGGGCAGCAGTTTTCTTGTTGGTGGTGATAGCCAGGATCCAGGCTTTCGGGAAGTACTTGCGAATGGCCTTGGCAGACTTGCCGCCTTCGGTAGCGACCACGATCAGCGGGGCGTCCAGCTTCTCGGAGGTCTCTACGGCGCCTTTACATACGGCTTCGGTGATGCGCAGCTTGTTGCTGTCGTTGGCAGCAGACAGGTTGGACGGCATCACGGCATCGGTACGCTCGCAGATGGTGGCCATGATGGTCACGGCTTCCAGCGGGTACTTACCCTTGGCGGATTCACCGGACAGCATCACTGCGTCGGTACCGTCCAGGATGGCGTTGGCCACGTCACCAGCTTCGGCGCGGGTCGGACGCGGGTTCTTGATCATGGAGTCCAGCATCTGGGTGGC
>NZ_JRJY01000073.1:0-412 GCF_000801015.1 Aeromonas sp. ZOR0001
GTCGGACGCGGGTTCTTGATCATGGAGTCCAGCATCTGGGTGGCGGTGATGACCACTTTGCGGGCTTTGTTGCACTTCTCGATGATCATCTTCTGGGCGAAGATCACTTCTTCTACCGGGATCTCGACACCCATGTCGCCACGGGCAACCATGATGCCGTCGGAGACAGCCAGGATCTCGTCGAAGTTGTCCAGGCCTTCCTGGTTTTCGATCTTGGAGATGATCTGGATGTTCTCGCCACCGTGGGCTTTCAGGTGCTCACGGATTTCCAGAACGTCTTCTTTCTTACGGATGAAAGAAGCAGCAACGAAATCAACGCCTTGCTCGCAACCAAAGATCAGGTCGCGCTTGTCTTTCTCGGCCAGGGACGGCAGCTTGATGGAGACGCCCGGCAGGTTAACGCCTTTGTTCT
>NZ_JRJY01000128.1:0-63126 GCF_000801015.1 Aeromonas sp. ZOR0001
AGCAAGCGGCCATCGAGCCCGCACCTGAGGGCCGCCGTAAGCTGGTGCTCACAACCAATGTGGCGGAGACCTCCCTCACCATCGAGGGGATCTCGGTGGTGATCGACAGCGGGCTGGAGCGGCGCGCCTCGTTCGATCTGAAAAGCGGCGTCACCCGGCTGGAGACCCGCCAGATAGCCAAATCCTCCGCCACCCAGCGGGCAGGCCGTGCTGGCCGTCTCGGCCCCGGCGTCTGCTACCGGCTCTGGAGCAGCGAGGTGCAGGAGCGGCTCGCCGAGCAGAGCCCGCCAGACATCCTCACTCAGGAGCTGACCGGCCTGCTGATAGATGCCGCCCAGTGGGGCGCCAAGGTAGAAGATCTGCCGCTTCTCGATATGCCTCCCGCCGCCGCGGTGGCCAGCGCCCAGAGGTTGCTGGTGGCCCTTGGCGCCATGAAGCCGGAGGGTGAGCAACAACTCACTCCCGCTGGCCGCGCCATGGCCGCCTTCGGTACTCACCCTCGCCTCGCTCGCATGCTGCTGCGCGCCCGCGAGCTGGAGTCCGAGGGTCTGACAGGGATTGTCGCCGATGCCGCTTATCTGGTGGCGTTGCAGGAAGAAGATCTGCGAGGATCGGAGCGCCTCTCCGTGCTGTTCCACCGCCGTCAAAGTGCCCTGCGTCAGGGAGCGGCCCGCTGGTTTGAGCGGCTTGGCGTGCGCCCTGCCAGTGCGCAGGGGCAGTGGCTGGGGCTGCTCTGTGCCCTCGCCTGGCCGGATCGCATTGGCAAACTGCGCAGCGGCAGTCGCTATCAACTCAGTGGTGGGGTGAGCTGCGATCTGGTAGAAGGTCATCCCTGTCAGGGACAAGCCGCCCTTATCGCCATCGAGATGGGGCAGAACGATCGCGGCAGCCGCATTTTTATCGCCGAACCGGTCGATCTGGACGAGCTGGTACGCCTGCTGCCGGAACTGGTGAGCGAACGGCAGTGGTTCGACTGGGATGAGCGGGAAGAGCGGGTGCGCGCCGAGCGCCAGCAGGTGATCGGCGAGCTGGTGCTGAACCAGCGACCGCTGACCGAACTCTCTGACGAGCAGAAAGGGCGCTGCCTGCTGCAAGGCATTCGCCGCAAGGGGCTGCATGTGCTGCCGTGGGACGAGAGCAGCGAAGGGCTGCTGGCCCGTCTGCGCTGCGCCCGCGACTGGCTGCCCGATGAGGGGTGGCCCGCGATGGATGAGGAAAATTTGCTGGCCACGCTGGAACAGTGGCTGCTGCCAGCGGTGAGCGGCATGACCCGGCTGGAGCAGTTGAAAAAGCTCAATATGAGCGACATCCTGCGCCAATCCCTGCCCTGGCCGTTGCCCAAACGGCTGGACGAGGCGCTGCCCGGCCACTTCACGGCACCGACCGGCAGCCGAGTGCGGATCCGCTATCAGCCGGGTCAGGCACCGGTGATCCCGGTACGCATTCAGGAGATGTTCGGGCAAGGTTCGACCCCCTGCGTGGCCGATGGCCGGGTACCGCTGGTGGTGGAGCTGCTCTCCCCCGCCCAGCGACCGCTGCAGATCACTGCCGATCTGGCCGCTTTCTGGGCTGGCTCCTACGAACAGGTGAAGAAAGAGATGAAGGGGCGCTATCCCCGCCACTACTGGCCGGATAATCCGCTGGAGGCGATGCCGACCAAGGTCACCAAGAAGAAGATGGGCATCTAGGTTCGACGGGTTAATCCCGCTCGGACGTTCGCGAATGCGACATAACAAGTAGAAAGGAAAGCAAAGAGGATTTATGGCAACCCAACGACGCAAGCGTGCCCCCAAGAAGGCAGCGCCCAAACGCACCATCTGGCGCAAGCTGTTCTGGCTTGGCTTCAAGCTCTCTCTGGTGGTGGCGGCCTTTATGGTGGTGTTTGGCATCTACCTCGATACCAAGGTGCGCGAGCGCTTCGATGGCGAGAAGTGGCAGCTGCCGGTGATGGTCTACAGCCGCCCGCTGGAGCTCTACCCCAGCCAGCGCCTGTCGCGGGACCAGATGCTGCGCGAGCTCAACATGCTGAGCTACAAGCAGGTGCGCCAGCCTCACACGCCGGGTGAATACACTATCAACGGCAATCGCATCGAGCTTATTCGCCGTCCGTTCGAGTTCTATGACGGCGCCGATGGAGCCCGTGGCCTGCGCCTCACCTTCAACGGCCCGCGCCTTGAGGGGATCCAGTCGCTGGAGAACCAGCGCCAGCTCGGTTACGCCCAGATGGACCCGGTGCTGCTCGATCGCCTCAATACCGAAGATCGGGAAGATCGCCTGCTGGTGCGCATCACCGAAGTGCCCGACAGCCTGCTGGTGACCCTGCTCACCACCGAAGATCGCGACTTCTACCAGCATGGCGGCGTCTCGCCGGTGGCCATCATGCGCGCCATGTTCGCCAACCTGATCGCGGGTCGTACCGTGCAGGGGGGCAGTACCCTGACCCAGCAGCTGGCCAAAAACTTCTTCCTGACCCGTGAACGCAGCCTGTGGCGAAAACTGCAGGAAGCCTACATGGCGGTGCTGATCGACTATCGCTACAGCAAGGACGAGATCCTGGAGTCCTACCTCAACGAGGTCTATCTGGGGCAGAACTTCTCGCAAGGGGTCTACGGTTTCGGCCTCGCCTCCTACTTCTACTTCGGCATTCCGGTCAACGAGCTGGATATCGATCAGGTCGCCCTGCTGGTCGGTCTGGTGAAAGGCCCCTCCTATTACGATCCCTGGCGCTTCCCTGAGCGGGCCAAGACCCGCCGTGATCTGGTGCTGAAGCTGCTGATGGATCACGGCAGCCTGACCCAGGCTGAATATGAGCTGGCCAGCCGTCAGCCCCTCGGCATCATCGCCCGTGGCCAGATGAGTTATGGCCGCACCCCGGCCTTTATGGGACTGCTCAAGCGAGAGATCCAGAGCCGCTTCGGCGCCGATCTGCTCAAGCAGTCTGGCCTCAAGATCTTCACCAGCCTCGACCCTATCGCCCAGCATGCGGCCGAGCGCGCGGTCGAATCGGGCCTCGCCGATATCGAGAAACTGCGCGGCAAAAAGAAGCTGGAGGCGGCCATGGTGGTCTCCGACTGGCACAAGGGCGAAGTGGTCGCGCTGGTGGGGGGCCGCGATCCCCGCTACGCCGGGTTCAACCGGGCGCTGGATGCCCGCCGCCAGATCGGCTCGCTGGTGAAACCGGCGGTCTACCTGACCGGTCTCTCCAACGGCCTGACCCTGGCGACCCCGCTCAAAGATCAGCCAATCCGCATTCGCGGTCAGGATGGTCAGGTCTGGACGCCGCAGAACTACGATCGCAAGTTCCGTCAGAGCGTGCCGCTGATGGATGCGCTGGCCAGCTCACTCAACGTGCCGACCGTCAATCTGGGTCTGCAGGTGGGGCTGGAAAAAGTGGTCGATACCCTGCACAAGCTGGGAGTCCAGCAGGAGATCCAGCCCTATCCGTCGCTGGTGCTGGGGGCGGTCGCCCTCTCCCCGCTGGAGGTGAACCAGATGTATCTGCCCATCGCCAATCAGGGGCTCACCCAGCCGCTGTCGGCCATTCGCGCCGTAGTCAACGGGGATGGCAGCCTGCTCTATCAGCATGATCAGACCGCCAAGCGGGTCACCGACCAGCAAGCAAGCTGGCTGACCCTGTTCGCCATGACCAAGACGGTGAGTCAGGGCACGGCCCGCGCCCTCAGTGCCAAGTTCCCGGGCGCCACCATGGCGGCCAAGACAGGCACCACCAACGAGCTGCGCGACTCCTGGTTTGCCGGGATGGACAACAACGAACTGGTCAGTATCTGGGTCGGTCGCGACGACAACACCCCGGCGGGTTTGACCGGTGCCAGCGGTGCCCTGCAGCTCTTTAGCGGCTACATGAGCCAGCGCGGCGTCAACAGTCTGGGATTGAAGATGCCGGAAGGGGTCACCTGGGCCAACTTCTCCCGCGCCAGCGGCACCCGCGTCACCAGCGACTGCCCGGGCAGCCTGCAGGTGCCGGCCAAGGCATCCACCATGGGCTCCCCGGCCGGCTGCGCCAGCAGCGCGACGCCGCGCAGCGCGCTGGATGACTGGTTCGGCGGTTTCTTCAACTAGATCAACGACACGGGCAGCGCAGGCTGCCCGTTCACTATGCTGCTGACAAGGAAACACCATGACCTTTCCGCTGTTTGACGCCATCCACCATGTGGCCATCATCGCCAGTGATTACCCACGCTCGCGCCACTTCTACCACGAGGTGCTGGGGCTACCCATTATCGCCGAGACCCTGCGCGAGGCGCGCCAGTCGTGGAAACTGGATCTGGCCCTGCCGGACGGCAGCCAGCTGGAGCTGTTCAGCTTCCCCTCGCCTCCCGAGCGCCCCTCCCGCCCCGAGGCGTGCGGCCTGCGCCATCTCGCCTTTCGGGTCAGCGACCTTGACCGGGTCATCGCCCACCTGCTGGCCCATCGGGTCGAGGTAGAGCCGGTACGGGTGGACGAGCTGACCGGCAAACGCTTTACCTTCTTCGCCGACCCCGACGGCCTGCCGCTGGAGCTCTACGAAGCGCCGCGCTGAGCCTGCATCGACCAAGCAATCAGACAAACAAAAGCCGCCCGGTTGCTACCGGGCGGCTTTTCTTATTGCTTCAGGTTATCAGGCGGTAGTCAGCATGACGACAGCCAGCGCCATCACCATCATGCCAGCCCAGCCGATGGGCTTGAGCCGCTCACCGAAGAAGAGCAAACCGCCCAGCGCCGTACCGACGATGCCGATAGCCCCCCAGGTGGCGTAGGCAACAGCCAGGTCAATCTGGCCGCCACTTACCGCTTCCGAGAGCAGGGTAAAGGCGCCGAGTACCAGCATGATCCCCAGGAATCCCCACCCCTTGTAACGAAAACCCTTGGAGCGGTTGATAGCCATGTTGGCGCCGATATCGATCAGCGCGGCACCCAGTACAATCACAAACGGACTCATGCTGTGGCCTCCGCGTCTACTGACTTGTCTGCGGGCTCATCATGGGTCTCCCCCATGGTCACCATAACAATCCCCACTATCGCGAGAGCCAGGCCAATCAGCTCCTGAACGGTCACATCGTAACCAAGGAACATGACCGACACTATGGTGATCAAGGTGATCCCGAGCCCCTCCCAGAGCGCAAACGCAATACCAATGGAGATTGTTTTGGCGGCTTTCGCCAGCAACCAGTACGAGAAACCGATCAACAGCCACATCGGGATGTAATTCATCCAGTCTGCCCCCTGCTCGGGGATCATGGCCATGCTGGAGGTACCGGCGACCTCGGTCACGATGGCGCCGGTCAAAAACAGCCGGGCCAGAAACATACGACTTAATAACATATAAGATGCCTTTGTTGCTTCGACGGGAGGGATGGTAAACGGGGAGAAGCAACTCGCGACAATCGCTCAGCGTCGATTATTCCGACGCCACAGGTTTGCCTTGCCTCGGTTCGGCACGCTAAGGTGATGGTGAAAAAATCCGTCATGGCCTGTAAAAGATGAAGCTATATCAGATAGAACTCTTTGTAGAGTCAGCCAATAGCGGCTCTATTGCCAACTCCGCCCGTCGCCTCGGCAAAAGCCGCAGCGCCGTCAGCACCGCCATCGCGGCGCTTGAAGTTGAGCTTGGCGTCGAACTTTTTGAACGAGGCGCCAATCAGAGTCGCCTGACCGAAATCGGCGAGCTGGTGCTGGATGATTGCACACGCCTGCTGCAGGCAGCCAACAGCCTGCAGCAGAAGTGCAAACATTACGCCTCGGGGGCCGAAGTGGCGCTGCGGGTTGCCCGCGATGACGCGATTCCCGAACCGGTGTGGCGCGAGATGCTGGCCAGCCTGCACAATCAGTTTCCCGGCACCAGTATCTCGCTGGTGCTCGCCTCTCCGCCCGAACTGCCAGCGCTGGTGGAAGAGGGATTCGTCGATGCCGCTTTTGGCCTTATCACCGAGGATCAGGAGCGCAGCGGCCTCAATATCGACGTGCTCAACCCGATCCGCACCCTGATGGTGGTGGCACCCAGCCATCCGCTGGCCGGACTTAAGCGGGTCAAACAGCAGGATCTGACCGATCACACCCAGGTTACCCTCTCGTATGTAGATGAATTTTCTGTAAAAAGCCTGCTGCCTGTGGGAGGCATGCATATCGGTCTCTCCAGCTTCGAGTTGATGCGCAATGCGGTGCTGGACGGACTGGGCTGGGCGGTGCTCCCCTCGCCACTGATCCAGAGCCAGCTGCGACAAGGCTCCCTGCTGACTCTGAAACACAAGTTCAGCCTGCAGTGGCGGGATTACGGGGTTTATCTGGCGGAAAACGCCTATCACGGCAAGGTGTTGGCCTGGTTGAAGAAGTCGATCCAGGGGTATCTGGAACCTTTCGAGTAGCGATAAAGAGGCGGAGCCAGCTCACGATATCTACTTATCCTGATGATCCGAGCGGATGTGATCGTGCATACTGTTCACATACTCATTGAGCGCCGGAGGCGTAACCGATATGAGCAGTGCCCAAGACAAGGACGATATCTTGCTGGACGACGACATCATCGAACTCGATGATGAGGAGGTCGTGGTCCCCAAGGCACTCAACCCATGGCAAGTGCTGATCGTGGATGATGAGCCGGATATCCATCATGCCACCCGCCTGGCCCTCTCCAACATTCACTACAAATCCCGTCCGCTGGAGCTACTCAATGCCTACAGCGGCGCCGAAGCTGGCCGCATGCTGGAGGCCAATCCCAGGATTGCGCTGATCCTGCTCGATGTGGTGATGGAGACCGAAGATGCAGGTCTGCGGCTGGTGCACAGGATCCGCAACGAAATGCACAACTCGCTGGTGCGGATCGTGCTGCGTACCGGCCAACCCGGCCAAGCCCCCGAGCAGCGGGTGATCCTCGATTACGACATCAATGACTACAAGACCAAGACCGAGCTGACGGTACAAAAGCTCTACACCACTGTCATCGCATCCCTGCGTTCATACGAAACCCTCAGTGCCATCGACAAGAGCCGTCAGGGGCTCGGCAAAATTCTGGAAGGAGCGGGCGATCTCTACCATCTTCATTCACTCAAGGAGTTTGCCTCCGGCGTGCTGAAACAGATCAGCGCCATTCTCGATGTGGGCACCGAAGGGGCTATCTGCGTCGAGCGCCGTCCCGGCGAACAGGGGCTGGAGATCCTCGCCGCCACCGGCGACTACGAGACTCTGCTGGATGATGGCAAGATCACCGACTTCCCCCCCCTCAATGACTCGGTTCTGAAGGCACTGGCGGCGCGCAGCAACCGCTTTGAACACCCGCAGGACTCCCTCTATATCGCCGCCCAGAATGGTCGCGAGTTCGTGCTGAGTTTTACCCCGACCCAGCCCCTCGATCCCCTCGAGTGCGATCTGCTGGATGTCTTCTGCCAGCGCATCTCGGCGGCCTACGACAACCTCTATCTCTACAACCAGTTGCTGCGCGCCCAGGAGGCCACCGTAGTGGCGCTGGCGGCTCTGGCGGAGTTTCGCGACTCCGATACCGGCGAGCATGTCTTGCGGGTGCAGAAGCTCTCGGATGCCATCGTGGCAGAGTTGAGGCAGATGGCGGCCTATCCCGAGCAGCTAACCCCGGAGTTTGTCGAGATGATCGGCATGGCCTCCATCCTGCACGATGTGGGCAAGGTGGGCACCCCGGATCATATCCTGCACAAGCCGGGGCGTTTCGACCCGGATGAGCGGGCCATCATGGAGCAGCACGCCGGTATCGGCGCCAATATCCTGCACAAGGCGGGCGAAATGGTGGAGGGAACCAGCTACCTCTCTCTCGGCGCCGAAATCGCCCGGGGCCACCATGAGCACTTCGATGGCAAGGGCTACCCACAGCAGCTGGCTGGCCAGCAGATCCCGCTGTCGGCGCGGATTGTGGCGGTAGTCGATGTATTCGATGCCCTGCTCAGCAAGCGCCCCTACAAGGAGCCCTGGACGCTGACGCAGACCATGGAGTATATCCAGTCCCGCTCCGGCACCCAGTTTGACCCTCATGTAGTGACAGCCCTGTCGCGACTGGTCAACGAGTCGAGACTCCCCTACTCGCTCTGACCCTCTTTGCTCGCAACTCCACATACCCTGCCGGTGACCAAGGTCAGCGGCAGGGCATCAAAATAGCCGTTTTGTTGCATCCCGCACACATCAAAGCGCCGCAAAGCGGAAACATCCCCCTTCTTTGTTAGCGATAGCCGCTGAAATATGGTCATTTAACATCACATCGCTATAATATCGGCCTGCAAACCTGATACTAACAACGAAGGAATTATCATGAGCCTGAACCTGGTACCGGCCGGCAAGAGCCTGCCCGACGATATCTATGTCATCATCGAAATCCCGCAGAATGCCGACCCGATCAAATACGAAGTCGACAAGGACAGCGGTGCTATTTTCGTCGATCGCTTCATGTCTACCCCGATGTTCTATCCATGCAACTACGGCTACGTGAACGCGACCCTCTCTCTGGATGGTGACCCCGTCGACGTACTGGTTCCGACCCCCTACCCGCTGCTGGCCGGTTCCGTCATTCGCTGCCGCCCGGTTGGCGTGCTGAAGATGACCGACGAATCTGGCGAAGATGCCAAGATCGTTGCCGTACCGCACTCCAAGCTGACCAAGCAGTACGACCACATCCAGGATGTGAACGATCTGCCGGAACTGCTGAAAGCCCAGATCCAGCACTTCTTCGAGCGCTACAAAGAGCTGGAAGCGGGCAAATGGGTCAAGGTGGAAGGTTGGGGCGACAAGGCCGCTGCCGAAGCCGAGATCAAAACCTCTGCCGAGCGTTACGCTGCCAAGTAAGCATCACTCGGTTTGTAAAAAAGGCGCCTTATGGCGCCTTTTTTGTCGGTGTTTGCGGCAGCTGACCGGCCGCATCTTCGGCAGGATTGCCCTGAATGTATATTTCACGACCATCTTTCTGGTAGGGACGATAGTAATCACCGCCACAGCGATAGCCGCCGCCAGGCTGGCTCATCAGCTCGCAGTTGACCGGCAACACCTCCAGCCACTTGATGGCCTGCTGGTAGCGCAGCCACTCCTGCCATTCGTGCTCGCGTGCCAGCTGATCACGCAGGGCAAAGGTATCCGCAATGGACATCCCCTTGTTGACGATCACCTGACCCGCCATGGCTGGCAGGCTGAGCAGCCCAAACAGCACTATGATCCAAGGCTTCATAACCCCTCCAGAGTGACTTAATTTCACAATTAAATTAAAAGTCACATCAATCTGTTATCCATATCACAAAACGAAACATCACCAAAGTGGTGCCGGCTCACCTAGTTGTTAATTATCGTCCACGGCAGGAAGCACCACCATGAAGCTGACCCCCGCGCTGTTGCTCAGCCTCACTCTCAGCACCACCCTTGGCGCCACAAGCAACGCCAGCGAGATCAACATGAGCTGGCAGTGGCAATCCACCGATGGCCAGCGCAAGCACTTCCAGCTGACCACCGACGATCAGGTGATGGCCGCCAGTCGCCACGAGATGAGCCTGCTGAAGGCCTCTCTCACCAATCCGCTGGAGACCCTTTACGCCTACATCAGCCCGCGGCTCTACAACAGCATCAACCTGATCAATCAGAGCAGCCCCGAGACCGCTACCAAATTTCGCAATCTGGAGCAGGCCTTCACCCTGCGGGACGACAGCATGGAGTCGATGCTGTTTTGGCAAGCCTACCAGCAGTATCAGGAGGATGCCTTCTACCAGATGAGGGTGATCCCCTGCGTCCATCCGGCCAATCGCAAACTGCCTTGCGTGCGACCCGATTACTCCCAGCTCTTCTACCACTTCAAAGGGCATCTCAAGCCGCTGGCGCAGCAGTTTGCCGCCAAGGATCTCGCCACCAGCGTCAGCCTGCTGCAGGAGTGGCTGAACGCCATCCCCACCCAGCCGGAGCAGCTGGATCACTTCGCGCCGCCGCTGCAGGCGCTGCAAGATAACAAGGCCGACAGCGACGAGAAGGCGCTCTTGATGGCCAGCCTGCTGGCAGAGCTGGCCCCGCAATATGTGCTCAGCATCATCTACCCGGATATCAGCATCGGCAGCGTCTCCCCTGCCTGGCTGGCCATTACGGCAGACAGTGGCGTACCAGGTGATGTGGTGGTGATCAACAATCAGCGCCATGTGCTGCTGACTGGCTCGTCCCTGCTGGCCCAGCAAATGACCATGGCCAAGATTCCCCTCATCAGCGAGTCGCTCTACTGACGCCGACAGCTCAGACCAGCAGCCAATTCATTGATTTTTATCGATGTCATGCCATCCTAGCCGCCCTTGCCAGCCAACCACCTGACTGGCGGGGCGCCGACGCTTCTGAATTGCGATCTTATTTAACACTTTTTAAACAGATCCGATCAGTTTAGGATGAAGCTCGCCCATTCCCTCAATCCGAAACTCGTTATAACATAACAAATGGAGTGTCATCAGGATGAAACATCTGGTACTTACTTTGGCGCTGCTGCCATCTCTGGTCTTTGCTCACAACTTCAAGGATGGCAACCCGGTGCCGCTGGTCAATGTCAGCGACAAGGGTGAGCTGGTACTGAACGGCAAGGATATCGGTTACCAGCCGTGGCAGAGCACCTCGCTCACCGGCAAGGTGTTCCTGATCCAGCATATTGCCGGTCGCTCCAGTGCCAAGGAGCTGAACGCCCCGATGATTGAGGCGATCAAGGCCGCCAAGCTGCCGCAAGACAAGTACCAGACCGTTACTGTCATCAACAGCAATGACGCCATCTGGGGCACCTCCGGCTTCGTGAAGAGCAGTGCCGAGGACAGCAAGAAAGAGTTCCCCTGGTCCGCCATGGTGCTGGATGCCAAGGGCATGGCGCGCAACGCCTGGGATCTGACGCCGGAAAGCTCGGCGATCATCCTGCTGGATAAAGAGGGCAAGGTGCTGTTTGCCAAAGATGGCCAGCTCGATGCCAACAACATTGCTACCGTGATGGGGCTCATCAAGTCCCATCTCTAAGTCAGAGAGAAAGGGCGCTGATGGCGCCCTTTCCATAAGGGTCTATGGGTCGTATCAAGCTGAAAATCTGGATCTTGCTGCTGGGCTGGTTATGGCTGCAGCCTGCCCTTGCCCGGCACCAGTTTGAATCTGCCCTGCCCGGCCACGACGACCATCACTGCCTGGTTTGCGCCCTCCATCTGGATGGCAAACAGGTCATCACCGCTACCCCCTATTGTTTCCTCGGTTCGACCTCTGTTCTGCCCGTCGTTGCAACCATGCAGCGCTCGGCGGATACCGCCACGCTTCACAGCTATGCCATCCGTGCGCCGCCAGCCTCTGCTTTTCTCTATCCCTTTGCTTAATTTCGCTATTTGTTTTGAAAAAGGATTAAAGATGAAAGCAGTTACTCTGTTGCTGGCCGCAGCGGCCTTTGGCGCACACGCAAATCACGACGAACACGAGAGCCACAGCCACGGCGCCCACGAGCATGGCCACGGCCACCTCAATCTGGTGGTCGATGGCGACCAATTGATGATCGAGCTGCAGGCACCCGCAGCCGATCTGGTGGGCTTCGAGCACGCCGCCAAGAGCGATGAAGAGAAGGCGCAATATGCCAAAGCGGTCGCCCGCCTCCAGCAGCCTGACACCCTGTTCCGCTTCGACCCGGCGGCTGGCTGCAAACTGACCCAGCAGGAGCTGCAAGCAGCCAAAGAAGAGCATGATCACGACCATGACCATGACCATGACAGGGCTGCCAGCGACAAACATGAAGACCACCATGATCATGACGAAGCGGGTCACGCCGATATGGGCGCCATGTATACCTACACCTGCGCCACCCCGGCCAAACTCACCGGCCTTGAAGCGACCCTGTTCAGCGTCTATCCGAGCCTTGAGAAGCTGAGCGTGCAGGGGATCCTGCCCACCGGCCAGACCGCAGGCGAGCTGACCCCGTCCGCCAACAAGCTGAGCTGGTAACGCCATGAAAAAAGCCGTGGTTGAGATCCGCGATCTGGCCTTTGCCTGGCCAGGTGGCGACGCTGTACTCGATCTGCCCGCCCTCACCATCCGCGAGGGTGAGCGGGTCTTTATCAAGGGCCCGTCGGGCTCCGGCAAATCGACCCTGCTCGGGTTGCTGGCCGGGATCCAGACCGCCAACCACGGCACCCTGGAGGTGCTGGGCCAACCATTGGCCCGGCTCTCTGGCCGTGCCCGTGACCACTTCCGGGCGGCCAATCTGGGTTATATCTTCCAGCAGTTCAATCTGCTGCCCTTTCTCTCGGTGCAGGACAACGTGACCGCTGCCCTCACCTTCTCGCCCGCCAAACGGGCTCGCCTGCAAGGGAGTCCGGAGCAGGAGGCGCGCCGTCTGCTGGCGGAGCTGCAACTGCCGGATGACGCACTGCATCGCCCCGTCCATGCCCTCAGCATCGGCCAGCAGCAGCGGGTTGCTGCCGCACGGGCGCTGATCGGCTCGCCGCCACTGGTGATCGCCGACGAGCCCACCTCGGCACTCGACACCGACAACCGGGCCGCCTTTATCAAGCTGTTGTTCGAGGAGTGCGACAAGCAGGGCTCGACCCTGATCTTCGTCAGTCACGACCCTTATCTCGAACCCCTGTTCCCGCGGGTAGAAAACCTGCAACAGCTCAACCGGAGGGCATCATGCTAAAGCTCGCCCTGCAAAGTCTCTGGGCCCGCCGCCTCACCGCCGGGCTCACCCTGCTGGCCGTCGCCATCAGCGTCACCCTGCTGCTCGGGGTGGAGCGGGTGCGCACCCAGGCCCGCGAAAACTTCTCCAACACCGTCTCGGGCACCGATCTCATCGTTGGCGCCCGCTCCGGTCAGGTGAATCTGCTGCTCTACTCGGTGTTTCGCATCGGCAACCCCACCAACAACGTGGGGTGGGACTCCTATCAGGCTATCAAGCAGAAACCGGGCGTCGCCTGGACCATCCCGCTTTCCCTTGGCGACTCCCACAAGGGATTTCGGGTGCTCGGCACCAATGGCGACTACTTCACTCACCTGAAGTACGGTCAGCAACAGTCGCTACAACTGCGGGAAGGGCGGCCATTCGACACGCCGTTTGAAGCTGTGCTGGGCGCTCAGGTGGCCGAGAAGCTCGGCTATCACCTTGACCAATCCATCGTCATCGCCCACGGCGCTGGCAACACCTCGTTCAGCCAGCACGACAACCTGCCGTTCAAGGTGGTGGGCATTCTGGCGCCGACCGGCACGCCCATTGATCGCACCATCCATGTGCCGCTGGCGGGGATAGAGGCGATCCATCTCGGTTGGGACACCGGCCGTCACAGCAAGAACGTGACGCCGGAGCAGGCGCTGGCGCAGGATCTCACCCCGAAAACCATCACCGCCTTTATGGTGGGGCTGAGCAACCGGATCCTGGCGTTCCAGCTGCAGCGCAGCGTCAACACCTATCCCAAAGAGCCGCTGATGGCGATCCTGCCGGGCGCCGCCCTGCAGGAGCTGTGGAGCCTGATGAGCGTGGCGGAAACCGCCCTCTCGGTGATCGCCGGTTTCGTGGTGGTGGCTGGCCTTATCGGCATGCTGACTACCCTGCTGGCTGGGCTTAACGAGCGGCGCCGGGAGCTCGCCATATTGCGATCCCTCGGTGCGGGCCCTGCCCACCTGTTCCTGCTGCTGGCGCTGGAGGCCATGGCGCTGACCACGGTCGGCATCGCTCTCGGGGTCGCCGTGCTCTATCTGGGGCAGGGGCTTGCCTCGCCCTGGCTGCTCAGCCACTATGGCCTGCAACTGAGTCTGGGGCTGCCGAGCACCTACGAGTGGCAGTTGCTGGGGGTAGTCTGGCTGGCAGGCATGGTGATTGGCCTGCTCCCTGCTGCCCGCGCTTACCGCTACAGCCTGAGCGATGGCATGAGCATTCGCGTCTAGCGAGACGCCCAAATAGAAACAGAAGGACAGATGATGAAGTGGAAAATTGTGGCGCTGCTCGCCAGCCTGCTGGTGTTGCCCGCCCTGGCCGCCGATTACAAGACCATCGACTGGGATGTGCTCATCCCGGAAGGGGAGAAACTGCTACCACCGCCCCAGGTCAATCACGAAGATCCCATGTCGGTGCCGCAACCGGTGGGCGGGGTAAACAAGAAGCTGGACAACCAGGATGTGCGCATTCCGGGCTTCGTGGTGCCGCTGGAAGGGGATGCCAAGAAGATCACCGCCTTCCTGCTGGTACCCTACTTCGGCGCCTGCATCCATGTGCCGCCGCCCCCCACCAATCAGGTGATCTATGTGAGCTACCCCAAGGGTGCGCCGGTGGATGATCTGTGGGATGCCATCTGGGTAAAAGGCAAGATGCGCACGGTCAGCTCCAGCCACGAGATGGCCACCGCCTCCTATTCGATGGAAGCGGTCGAGGTGAGCGTCTACGAGGAGTAATCCTCCCGTTGCAAAAAAAGCGGCCTCCACGGAGGCCGCTTTGTTATCTTGGCATCCCGGTTGGAGTAACATTCAGCTCCAGAACCTGTGCGAATGGAGTCAGCATGGCAGACCTCCCCCCCCCGAAAAAAGAGAGTTCGATCCTGAGCAGCCAGGAGCAGACCCTGCGTCTGGCCCGCAGTCGCGGCATCGACGGCATGCTCACCCGCAATACCGATAGCACCTTCGAACAGCGCGCCACCTTTCGCCATCTGGCGGACCAGGCCGCTCGCCAGCGCAATCTGGAAGCCATCATGGTGATGGCCTCCCGCCACTGCGAAGAGACCGCGGCTGGCGGCGAGATGGATAGCGACTGGCTGACCCGCTTTCTGCAACTGGCGGAAGATATCAGCATGGTGCCGATGCAACAGCTGTGGGGGCGGATCTTCGCGCTGGAAGTCGCCACGCCGGGCCGCTTCTCCATCCGAGCGCTCGCCACCCTCAAAGAGATGACCCAGCGCGAGGCCCAGCTGTTCCAGCGCATCTGTTCACTGACCTGCCACTACACCGGCAGCGACGAGCAGCGACTGCTGCTGGGGCTGCACAAGGGGGCCACCCTGCTGAGTCGCGCCAAAGCAACGCGCCTTGGCCTTGGCAAATACCGACTGCCCTACAACGCCCTGCTGCAACTGTTTGAGCTAGGGCTGCTGCATCGCGCGGAGCTGGAGTCCGGCCCGCTGCCCGCCGATGGGGTCGAGCTGGAGTTCGGCAACCAGCGCTGGCGGCTGCAGTGCAAGCAGAACAACATCACCCTGCTCTACTACCGCCTCACCCCGGTGGGCAACGAGCTCGCCCAGCTGCTGCAAGAGTCGCCGCTGGAGGAGTACCTGCAGGATCTGAAAACCGTGCTGGTGCAGGGGATCCAGATTGAAGTGATGCAGCTCGTCAGCGCCCCCTCCTCACCCGCTCCCGACCCTCTCCCCTGAGCTCTGGCGGGGCAGCGGATGCCCCGTCGGTTCATAGATCCTTCGCATCAAGCTGCTGGCTCCAAGCTTATGGGCTTGTCCAGAATAGGTTGCAAATTGCAGATGCCGCAGAGGCACACCCCATCTGCTCCGTTGCATATTGCAAACAACCACGCGCTTTTCCTCTCCAAACCTCACTAATAACACATCAATCATTAGTTTTTGCCAGCTGGCCCGCCCTTTGCACATGTCTTGATGCAGATCAAAATTTAACCATCACAGCTCGGGAGCAAGGCCATGAGAATCAATCAACCGGTTACCCAAAGAGAACGTCTCTATCCAGACCACCAGAGCCTGATTTCCACCACGGATCTGGAGAGCCGCATCACCTACGCCAACGATGAGTTCTGCGAGATTGCAGGCTTCTCGCTCGACGAGCTGGTGGGGGAACACCACAATCTGGTGCGCCATCCTGACATGCCGAAACAGGCCTTTGCCGATCTGTGGAACCATATTCGCGAAGGCAAGAGCTGGATGGGGCCGGTGAAAAATCGCTGCAAGAATGGCGATCACTACTGGGTCAGCGCCTTTGTCACCCCCATCAAGGATGCCAGTGGCCGGGTGGTGGAGTATCAGTCGGTGCGCACCGCCCCGAGCGAGGAGATCAAACAGCGGGCCGAGAAGGTCTATGCCGACCTTCGCAACAACAAGCTGCCGCTGGCGCTCAAGTTACCCACCTTCTCCCATACCCTGACCATCAACCTCTGTCTGCTGCTGAGCCTGCTCGCCATGTTTGCGCTGGGCTACAACCACGACATGAACTGGCAACTGGCGCTGGTCGCCCTGCCGCTGGCGATAGCGGCCATCACCCTGAATGCCCTCTCCCGCCGCCTCGGCAAGCTCAACAAGATGGCCCGCAGCCGCTTTGACAACCCGCTGATGCAGCTGCTCTACACCAACAAGGTGGACAACATCGCCGCCATCGAACTCTCGATGCTGATGAATCAGGCCGAGTTCAACGCCGTGCTGGCCCGTACCCAACAGACTTGCAGCAAGATCCTGCAAGCCGCCGAGGGGGATCTGCGTAACGCCGAATCCATCACTGACAACCTGCAACAGCAGCAGGCCGAAACCAATCAGGTAGCCACTGCCGTGACCGAGATGTCGGAATCCATTCGCGAGGTTTCACAGAGCTCCAGCGAATCCTCCAGCCTGCTGGACGAGACCGCCGACCTGTTCAAGAGCGGCAACCACAGCGTGGCCGAAACCGTGGCTGCCGTGGCGGGTATGAACAGCGAGCTGACCACCTCCAAGAGCGTGATCAGTGCGCTGGTCGGCCACTGCCGCGATATCGACGGCATCCTCGATGTGATCAATAACATCGCCAACCAGACCAACCTGCTGGCCCTCAATGCCGCCATCGAAGCGGCCCGGGCTGGCGAAGCGGGTCGCGGCTTCTCGGTAGTGGCCGACGAGATCCGCACCCTCGCCATCAAGACCCAATCCTCGACCAGCGAGATCCAGAAGATGATCACCGAGCTGCAAACCAGCGCCGGGGATGCAGAACAGGCGATGGAGAAGGGCTGCCAACTCTCCGAGAGCTGCCAGCAAAAAGCCTCGGCGACCGGCACCATACTCCAGCAGATCAACGATATGCTGCAGCAGGTGGCCTCTGGCAGCGGCCAGATTGCCCAGGCGGTACAGGAGCAGTTCCACGTCACCGCCGAGATCAACCGCAACGTGCTCAGCATCAAGACCCTGGCCGATGACTCCAGCGTCGGCAGCCAGCACGCCGTACACGGCATCACCCAGCTGGTAAACCAGTTGAGCGATCTCGACCGACTGGTGCGCCAGTTCCAGAAAGGGGCTCCGGCCACCCAGAGCCGCTACGAAGTGGCCACCACCCGCGCCGTGCCGGTTCGCCAAGCCAGATAACCACTACACAAACAATCACCGCAGAAAAAACCTATGGGCCAGCAGGCCCATAGGTTTTTTTTATTGCCTGCCAACAAGATGGCGACACTGCCGTTTCCCCGTTCGATTTTCCCCAGCTCTGATGGCCGTCACTGCTGGGCGATCGCATCCCCACCAGTTCTTGGTTGATTTGTTGATCTTGCTTGGAAATCCATCCTCTTCCGCTTTTCTCCCCAGCCCCGTTCGGTAACATAGCCGCTTGGCAACCTCTCGCAGGAGACAGCCATGAGCCAAGCCAGTGCCAAAACGCAGGTAAAAAGCAGCAAACTGGAGGCTGAAATTCAGGGGCGGTAGCGTGGTTTTTGCAAGTTGGCACAGAGCGTAGCGAAGCCCAACAGACAAGCATGCTCAGCTCAACCAGAGCGGGATAAACATGTATTGGCCCGAACGGTAAAACAAATTTGCAGATGCGTTTCGCGGTAAATGTTGGGCTTCACCGTGTTCAGCACCAACCTATGATTTTTAGCCCAGCATACGAGAGCAGCTACTGCATCCGCCCAGATTTAAGATTTAGCTGTCCTAGATTTTCTTTCCGTAAGAAAAAGTTAAGTATCTCATCGAGACTGGAGTTAAAAATGAGCGACGAGAAGACAATAGAAGACGCTGCATATGAGCAAAGACTTCGCAGACGGCTAAAAGTGCTTCAAGAACAATTCCAAGCGGGAAAAATAAGAATTGCCGAAGGTCTTGATATTGAAAAAAGCCTTCTCGCCGTTCGTATAGGTCCTGATGGTGAGATAGATCTAGACACTGTAGATGGTCTTGTCAGGTCTATGGCTCTAGCTGTTACTGCAATGCATGATCGTGAAGAACTAAAAAAAGAAGCATCATTGAGTGAAATACAGCATATGTATTTCAAATTCATAGATGATAATTTTGGTCATTTTTATAAAATGATGACTCAAAGAGGGATGAAACCGCATGATGCGGGAATGGCAGCAAAAAGTAGCGAAGGCTCCATTAAAGAAATAACAGATAATCTTGATAAATTTCTTGAAGTAATAGACCAGTTTTGGGAAGGGCTCGGTGAAGTCGCACACATCCATGTAGAAGATATGCGCCACAATGTAAAAGGAATTTTTGGTGGTGATCTTTTTCCATCACATGATGAAAACATTGCATCTAAGTGTGGTTTATATACTGATACAATTGTACTTCCAGATCCATTTTTAAGATCGAAAGTTATCTTTGAGCATTCCAGTCTGGCAGATAAAGCCTATTACCTCATGAAGCATGCGATGAATATTTTGCAATACAAGGAGTTGGCATGCGCAGAAATTGATGAACCTATTGTTGTTATTTTACCAGACTTAGCTGTTTTACAAGATGGAGAACGCGAGTTTTTCCAGCGACTAGGGAGGGAAGATTCTCTAGTGCATTCAGGTAAATTATTTGGACGAGATTTCGAGTCATTCGAAGAATTAATTGAATTTTGTAGCTCATTGGATTCCATTGAAAGAACTGTTGCCGAAATATCTGATAAAAATCGAGTTTTATTTGATGCCAATTGGAGTGAAGATATAGGCACCCAAATAGAAAAAGCAATGAAAAGCGATTATATTAAGCCATTTGGAAATATTACACCTGGAGTAGCTCTGGCAAGTTTAGCTCTTGGTCGCATGTCTGTTAGTAATGAAATGCTAATTAAAGCACGACGCTTAAATGGCACGCCAATAATAGATGCCCCGACTTCTTGGCAGTACCTAGTCTGGAAAATGGAATACGATGCAGAAAGAGCTGAATCAACATTAAAATCGAAAGACCTACATGTTATAAAAGGATTAAGTGACCTTTCAACAGGTGATATGCAGTGGATTGGTAATATTCCTCCGAGAGCATTAATAGAAATAAGAAAAAATGGGGCAATGGATGAAATCAGAGATATTTTAGGAAAAGGAATAAATGATTTAATAGAAATTAACCCTGATAATTTCCACCGAAGCCGAGACCAGATATTCGATAATATCCACTCAGCATTTGGCCAACATCAAAAAAATCTTGATACCTTGAGCCATAAGAAATGGAAGTTTGCAGGGAAGGATGTTGGTTCTTGGCTAGTTGTGGGATCTCTGGAAGTGGCTGCAGCAGTTACTGGTACACCAGTCTGGGGCTTAGCCACCATAGCCGCAAATCAAATACTTGATGTTCCAAAATTAAAAGACATTCCAAAATCAATAATAGAATTAGCGGAAGAGAATAAAAAAATCAAGAAATCCCCTGTCGGCCTTCTTTTTAAAATACGTAAAGAGAATACTTAACAACACATAACTACAGCCCCTAGGTTCGAATAGCGCAGCGTATTCTGACAATCGCGAATAACCCCGCCGCGATATAAGCAAGGAACGGAAGTTCCTCTTGCGGGGTTGCTATCGACCGCCTTGGGGTGGCTCAAGACTTGCCGGTGCCACTATAAGCTGGATTTATGGGTTTTCCGATAATGACCCAACTTTTGCTTATAGTGGCTACCGCCAGCCCATCAGCGCCAGTGTTGGTCAACTTAACGACCGCCGGGCGCTTGTTATAGGTTCTTCCGATCCAATTACAGATAGTTCCCCTGCCGCAGGGCAGTCAGCAGCTCATCCACCAGCGCTTCCACCGGTGTACCGGCATTCAGCAGATGGATTTCCGGCTGCTCCGGCGCCTCGTAGGCGGAGTCGATACCGGTAAAATTCGTAATTTCCCCCGCTCGCGCTTTTTTATAGAGCCCCTTGGGGTCGCGCTCTTCACAGATGGCGAGCGGTGCATCGACAAAGACCTCGACAAACTCCCCTTCGCCCAAGAGATTGCGTACCTGCGCCCGCTCGGCACGGAACGGCGAGATAAAGGCGGTGAGCACGATCAGGCCCGCATCCACCATCAGTTTTGCCACCTCGCCGACCCGGCGGATATTCTCCTGCCGCGCAGCATCATCGAAACCGAGATCGCCGCACAGGCCGTGGCGCACATTGTCGCCATCCAGCAGATAGGTGTGCTTGCCTTGTGCCGCCAGCGCCTGCTCCAGCGCCCCCGCCAGGGTCGATTTGCCCGCCCCCGACAGCCCGGTAAACCAGATCACCAGCGGCTTTTGCCCTTTCAATTCGGCCCGGCTCTGTTTGTCCACGGCATGCTTGTGCCACACGATATTGCTCATCCCACACTCCTTGATTGGCGCTTACGCCTCAAAACTTAAACGGTCCGGAACCACGGGGAGCCGCCTCGGACTATCAGCCGACAACGTGCTAGTGCCATGGCATTGCTCACCCAACACTCCTTGATTGGCGCTCACGCCTCAAAACTTAAACTGTCCGGCACCACGGGGAGCCGCTTCGGACTATCAGCCGCCAACGTGCTGATGCCATGGTATTGCTCACCCAACACGCCTTGATTGGCGCTCACGCCTTAAAACGGAAACAGCAGGGGCACCATCACAATCACCCCGAGGCTATAGGCCAGCGAGACCGGCAGGGCCAGCTTGAGGTAGTCCGGCATCTTGTAGTTGCCCGCGGCATAGACCATCAGGTTGGTCTGGTAGCCGTAGGGCAGGATAAAGCTGGAGCTGGCCCCGAACAGCACCGCCAGAATAAACGGCATGGTCGAGACATCCATGCTGAGCGCCAGCTGGTAACCCATGGGGAAGGCCAGCGCGGCGGCGGCGTTGTTGCTCATCAGCTCGGTCAGCACCAGCGTAAACAGATAGATACCGATAAAGGCGATGATGGGGCTGGCACCATTGAACTCTCCCATCAGCCAGTCGGCGATAAGCTTGGCCAGCCCGCTCTTTTCCAGCTGATCGGCGATGGCGAGCGCCCCGCCCACCACCAGCCAGATATCCAGCGGAAAGCGGCGGCGGATCTCGTCCAAGGTCAGAATGCGGGTGAGCAGCAGCGCCACCAGCATCAGCAGCAAGCCCTTGAACAGCGGCACCAGATCAAACACCGAGAGCGCCAGCACCCCGAGAAATCCCAGCACCACGGCGGCGCTGCGCTTGCCATCGAGGCGGGTGGAGGCTTCCAGCCCGCTCACCACCACAAACTCCCGCCCCAGCGACTTGTTGCGGGCAAACTGGGGGCCGGGGGCCAGCAGCAGGGTATCACCGGCGTGCAGTTCAATCTGGCCGAGACCGCCGGTAAGCTGGGTTTCGCCGCGGCGCACCGCCAGTACCACCGCATCGAAGTGGGTGCGAAATTCGGCATCCTTGATGGTCTGACCCACCAGCCGCGAGCTGTGGCTGACGATCACCTCCACCAGATGCTGGCCGTTGAGGCGGTGCTGGCCGTAGAGATCCAGCCCCTTCATCTCCTGCAACACGCCGACGCTCTCCACATCGCCGCAAAACAGCAGCACGTCCCCTTCGTGCAGTTCATGTTCCGGCTGCACCGGGCAGATCACCTGATCGCCGCGAATGATCTCCGCCAGATAGAGACTTTTCAGGCTGCGCAAGCCGTTCTCCTTGACGCTGCGCCCCGCCAGCGGTGAACCGGCGCCCACCTTGGCTTCGAGAAAGTAGCCGGATTCGCGGCTCATCTCGGTATCCTGCACCGGCAGGTGGCGGGCAAACAGCAGCACGGCCACCAGACCGGTCAGCAGGGTGCCCGCTCCCACCATAAAGAAGTCGAACATGCCGAGCGGCGGCGCCCCCATCTTGATGAGGAAGCTGTTGACGATAAGGTTGGTGGAGGTGCCGATGAGGGTCAGCACCCCACCAAAGGTGGCCGCGAAGCACATGGGCAGCAGCAGCCGCGACGGCGCATGGTTGGGGTTGCGTTTGACCGCTCCCAGCATGGAGGCCACCACGGCGGTGTTGTTGACGAAAGCCGACAGGAAGGCGGTGGAGAACCACACCTTCACCAGCACCTTGTTGAATGAACCCGTGCCCACCAGATTGGCGAACCAGCTCATGATGCGGGTCTTCTCCACCGCCAGCGACACCAGCAGCAACAGCACCAGCGTCAGCAGGGCACTGTTGGTGTAGCCCGCCACCACTGCGTTGATATCCGCCAGCCCGCTCAGGTAGGTGATGAGCACGGCGCCCGAGAAGAGCAGCGCCGGGCGGAGTTTGCCCTGGATCAGCAGGGCCACGAGAGCAGCCAGCAGACCCAGCACCAGGAATTGTTGCCAGGTCATGGGCTTACTCCTTGCTTGTGTCGTTACCGATGGCAAGGGCTTGCCAGTGCGGGAAGTGCTTGCGCACCAGCGCGTTGAGCTCGATTTCGAACTCGCTGTAGTGCCCTTTTACCGCTTTGGCGGCCAAGCCTTCCACTATCATGCCGGCGCCGACGGTGACGTTGGTCAGCCGGTCGATCAGGATAAAACTGCCGGTATCGCGGATCTCCTGATACGGGTCGAACGCCACCGGGTCGGTCAGGCTCAGCTCGCACAGGCCGATCTCGTTGAGCTTGAGTTCGCTCGCGTCCAACTCGTCCAGCTTGTTGATCTCGATGCGGTGGCGGATGGCCTCCACCTGACCGCGACTCTTCTTGGTGGCCAGCTTGACGTCGTAGACCCGACCCAGTTGCAGGGACTCCTCCCCCATCCAGACGATATGGGCCAGCACATTCTGGGTCACTTGCGGACGGTTGGCGGCATCCACCAGCAGGTCGCCGCGGCTGATGTCGATTTCATCCGCGAAGGTGACGGTGATGGCCTGACCCGGCAGGGCGTACTCCAGATCCCCGTCGAAGGTGACGATACGGGTGACTGTGCTCTCTTTGCCGGACGGCAGCACCGCAAGCCGGTCGCCCACCCGCAGGATGCCGGAGGCGAGCGTCCCCGCGAAGCCGCGAAAATCGAGGTTGGGGCGGTTCACATACTGCACCGGCAGGCGCACCGGATGGCGCTCCAGCTCGCGCTCAACCTCGGCAGACTCCAGCAGAGCAAGCAGGGTTTCGCCCTGATACCAGGCCAGCTTGTCGCTCTGGTTGACTACGTTGTCACCGTCCAGGGCCGAGACCGGCACGATATGGATGGTGTCGACGCTGAGCTTCTTGGCAAACTCGCGGTAGTCGGCACTGATGCGCTCGAACACCTCCTGACTGAACTCCACCAGATCCATCTTGTTGACCGCCACCACAAACTGCTTGATGCCAAGCAGGCTCGCAATAAAGCTGTGGCGGCGGGTCTGATCCAGCACACCCTTGCGGGCATCGATCAATATGATGGCCAGATCGCAGGTGGAGGCGCCGGTGGCCATGTTGCGGGTGTACTGCTCGTGGCCCGGGGTATCCGAGATGATAAATTTGCGCTTGGCGGTGGAGAAATAGCGGTAGGCCACGTCGATGGTGATGCCCTGCTCGCGCTCCGCTTGCAGGCCGTCTACCAGCAGCGCCAGATCCAGCTTCTCGCCGGTGGTGCCGAGCTTCTGGCTGTCGGACTCCAGCGCTTTGAGCTGATCTTCATAGATCTGCTGGGAGTCGTGCAGCAGGCGACCGATAAGGGTGCTCTTGCCGTCATCCACGCTGCCGCAGGTGAGAAAACGCAGCAGACTCTTGTGCTGCTGGGCGTGCAGATAGGCTTCGATGCCCTGTTCGGTGATGGCGGTCTGAATATGGCTGTTCATGCTGACGACTCCTTAGAAATATCCCTGACGCTTCTTCTGCTCCATGGAGCCGGCCTGATCGTGGTCAATCAGCCGCCCTTGCCGCTCGCTCGAGGTGGTGAGCAGCATCTCTTCAATAATTTCCGGCAAGGTGGTGGCATCGGATTCGATGGCCCCGGTGAGCGGATAGCAGCCGAGGGTGCGGAAACGCACCAGCTCCTGCTTCACCTCATCCTCGGCGGTCAGCGGCATACGATCGTCATCCACCATGATCTTGATGCCGTTGCGCTCCACCACCGGACGGTAAGCGGCGAAGTAGAGCGGCACTATGTCGATGTTCTCGAGATAGATGTATTGCCAGATATCCAGCTCGGTCCAGTTGGAGAGCGGGAACACCCGGATGCTCTCCCCCTTGTTGACCTGGCTGTTGTAGACCCGCCACAGCTCCGGGCGCTGGTTCTTCGGATCCCAGCGGTGGGACTTGTCACGGAAGGAGTAGACCCGCTCCTTGGCGCGGGACTTCTCCTCGTCGCGACGGGCGCCACCGAAGGCGGCGTCGAAGCCATATTTGTTGAGCGCCTGCTTGAGCCCCTCGGTCTTCATGATGTCAGTGTGCTTGCCGCTACCGTGGACGAAGGGGTTGATGCCCATGGCAAGCCCTTCCGGGTTCTTGTGGACGATGAGATCCAGCCCGTACTTCCTGGCGGTCTCATCGCGGAACTTGATCATCTCCTTGAACTTCCAGTCGGTATCGACGTGGAGCAAGGGAAACGGGATCTTGCCCGGATAGAAGGCCTTGCGGGCCAGGTGCAGCATGACGGAGGAGTCCTTGCCGATGGAGTACATCATCACCGGGTTTTCAAATTCGGCAGCCACCTCGCGGATAATATGGATGCTTTCGGCTTCCAGCTGCTGCAGATGTGTCAATCTTTCACGAGAGACACCTGCATGACTGCTCTCCGCGTTCGGCTGCTGCAAGTGGGTCAATCTTTCACGGTCCATGTTGGTCCTCGGGTCATTGCTTATGCGCCTGCTCGGGGCGCTGGGTGGTTCAGTGCGCGGCCGCATCGGCAGCCGCATCAAATATCTCTTTCTCGGTCAGGCCAGCTGCACCAGCTTGAGGTCGCAGCCATCGAGATCCGGGTTAGCGCGCAGCTGCTCGCCGCTTTTTTCTCCAAACCAGGCGAGCCGCTCGCGCAGTGCCACTACTTCGCCGATGACGATAAGCGACGGGCTCACCGCCTGTTTGGCAAGCTCGGCCAAGTCGGCCAGCGTGCCGGTCAGCACCCGCTGGCGGGATGTGGTGCCGCGCTCGATGATGGCGATGGGGGTGGCTTGGCTTCGGCCGTGATCCACCAGCTGCTGCTGGATATTCTCGGAGCGCATCAGCCCCATGTAGATGACCAGGGTCTGACTGGTGGCGGCGAGCTGCTGCCAGTCGGGCTCCTTGCCATCGATCTGGCAATGACCCGTGATAAAGACAGCGCTCTGGGCGTAATCACGATGAGTGAGCGGAATACCTGCATAGGCGGTGGCACCGGCGGCGGCCGTGATGCCGGGCACCACCGAGAAGGGGATGCCTTCGTCGGCCAGCACTTCCAGCTCCTCGCCACCCCGGCCAAACATAAAGGGATCGCCCCCTTTCAGCCGCACCACCCGGTTGCCCGCCTTGGCGTATTCCACCAGCAGGCGATTGGTCTCCTCCTGCGGCACGCTGTGGGCACCCGCCTTCTTGCCAACTGACACCAGAGTGGCGTCGCGGCGCACCAGATCGAGGATCTCGGCGGAGACCAGCTGGTCGTAGAGCACCACTTCAGCCTGTTGAATCTGTTGCAGCGCCTTGAGGGTCAAGAGGCCCGGATCGCCGGGGCCCGCGCCGACCAAGACCACCTCGCCCACTTCGCTTTTCGCCTGATCGAGGCCATCGCTCAGCCACTGCTCGGCACCTTGCCAATCTTCTTTCTCAATCAGGCTGGCGAGGGTGTTGGAAGCAAAGGCGCGCTCCCAGAAGCGGCGGCGATCGGAAATCGAGGAGAGCACCTGCTTGGCCTTGTCACGGACCCGGCCGGATAGCTCGGTCAGCCCGCCGAGATGGCGCGGCAGCAGGCTCTCCAGCCGCTCGCGCAAGAGGCGCACCAGCACCGGCGCCTTGCCGCCGCTGGAGACCGCCACCATCAGCGGCGAGCGATCGATAATCGAGGGGAAGATAAAACTGGAACGCTTGGGGTCATCCACCACGTTGACGAACAGACCCAGCTGATTGGCACTTTGATAAACCAGTGCGTTGACTTCGAGATTGTCGGTCGCCGCTACCACCAAAATCTGGCCTGCGAGATGGGCCGGAGTGAAGCGCTCCGCCAGATGGCTGAAACGCCCGGTGAATTCCGCAAATTCCGGTTCAAGCTTCGGGGAGACCAGGGTCAGCCGGGCACCGGCCGCCAGCAGCAGGCGCGCCTTGCGCAGGGCAACCTCGCCCCCGCCCACCAGCAGTATCGGGCGGCCTTCCAACTTGGCAAACATCGGCAAATAATCCATTTTGCACCTCTCCATACCTGATGAGCGCACTCTAGCGGGGCGCCAGCGCGCAACAAAATAATAAAGAACGTTCATTTAGAACTATAAGGAATATAAGAGAGCAGCCAGCGGCCGCTAAGAGCAGGCGCCCCAAGGGGCTGGGGCGCCTGAGGGGATCACGTCAAGTCAGGCTGGGCCAGCCAGACCTGCCCCTCCTCGATCTTGATAGGCCAAGGCCGCAGCCCCAGCGCAGGGTTATCGAGGCAGCGGCCATCGCGCAGCGAATAGCGCTGCTTATAAAGGGGCGAGGCGACCATAGGCTCCCCCTGGCAGTCACCCACCAAGCCGGAGTCCATCACCGCCACCCCCGCCACCGGGTCCATCCCGTCGAGGGCATAGATCTCGCCCCCACAGCGAAACAGTGCGACCACGCGATCGGCCACCCGCAGGCTGCGTCCCACGCCCTCCTCCAGCTGCGTCAATTCACAGGCGGGCAGCCACGCCATACCGGATGTCGTCATACCACCTCCTTGATCTTGATCTCGGGCACCCACTGACCACGGATCTCATGGCGCGGCGGGGTGATCTCCTCGGGTTGATTCAAATGGGCCTCAAACAGCCGCAGCTTGTCGGGATCGGCCAACGTGGCCTTCCATTCACACTCCCAACTACCCACCACGGCCGCCATGGCCGATTCCAACTCGCCCCCGATACCGAGTCGGTCCTCGATGATGACGGACTTGAGGTAGTCGAGCCCTCCTTCCATGCCTTCCAGCCAGACCGAGGTGCGCTGCAAGCGATCCCCGGTACGCACATAAAACATCAGCAAACGGTCGATGTAGCGGATCAGGGTCTGGTCATCCAGATCGGTGGCAAACAGGTCTGCATGACGCGGGCGCATGCCGCCATTGCCGCAGACATAGAGATTCCAGCCCCGCTCGGTGGCAATCACACCGATATCCTTGCTTTGGGCCTCGGCACACTCACGGGTACAGCCGGAGACGGCAAACTTCAGCTTATGGGGTGCTCGCAACCCCTTGTAGCGGTGCTCCAACTGCTGGGTCATCGCCAGCGAATCCTGTACCCCGTAGCGGCACCAGGTGGACCCCACGCATGACTTCACGGTACGCACCGACTTGCCATAGGCTTGGCCGGTCTCGAAGCCCGCCGCCACCAGGTCACGCCAGATCGCCGGTAACTGATCGCGCCGAGCCCCCAACATGTCGATCCGCTGGCCGCCAGTGATCTTGGTAAAGAGCCCGTAACGCTCGGCGATCTCCCCAAGGGTGATGAGCCCGCGCGGGGTAATTTCCCCCCCTGCAATCCGTGGCACCACCGAATAGGTACCATCTCGCTGGATGTTGGCGAGGAAACGATCGTTGCTGTCTTGCAGCGCCCGATGCGGCTTCTCCAACACGTGTTCGTTCCAGAGCGAGGCGAGGATGGAGGCGATCACCGGCTTGCACACCTCGCAGCCAAGCCCCTGACCATGGCGAGCCAGCAGCGTGTCAAAGTCGCGGATCTGCTCGACCCGGATCAGATGGCACAACTCTTGACGGCTGAAGCCAAAGTGTTCGCACAAATGATTGTCGGTCTCGACCCCGAGCTCGCTCAGGGTCTGATCCAGCACCTGTTTAAGCAGGTTACTGCACCCCCCGCAGCCGGTGCCGGCGCGGGTCACGGCCTTGATCTGACCCAGCTCGTGATGCCCGGCCCGAACCGCCGCTGCCACGGCCCCCTTGCTCACGTTATGGCAGGAGCAGAGGGTTGCGCTCTCTGGCAAGGTCAGCGGTGCGGCCACCGTATCCCCCTCACCAGTGAGCAACGCCAATAGCGGGGTGGGCAAGGGCATCCCTTGCTGGTAGTAGGTGAGCAACCGATCGTAGTCGGCCCCATCCCCCACCAGGATGGCCCCCAACAACCGCTCACCCTGCTCATCAACCACCAGTTTTTTGTAGACCCCTGTGCTTCGGTCAAGCAGCAACAGCGACTGGGCGCCTGCGGTCACCCCCTGACCATCACCGATGGCCCCCACATCCACCCCCATCAACTTGAGCTTGGTAGACATGTCAGCGCCATTGAAACGGCTCTCGCCACCACACAGGGTGGCCACGGCGGCACGAGCCATCTGATAGCCGGGAGCAACCAGACCAAAGATCCGCCCCTGCCACAACGCACATTCACCAATGGCCAGAATGGCCGGATCCGAGCACTGGCACTGCTCATCAATGACGATACCGCCGCGCTCACCCACCGCCAGCCCGGCACCGCGCGCCAGACTATCGGCCGGACGGATCCCGGCCGAGAAGAGCAGTACGTCGCACTCCAGGTGCCCGCCATCGGCAAACACCAACCGGTGGCGAGCCTGCTCACCATCGACGATACGCTCGGTCACCTTGCCCAGGTGCGCTTCTACGCCGAGCCCGGCAATCTTGCTGGCCAGCAGCTCTCCCCCCAGCTCATCGAGCTGAACCGGCATCAGGCGAGGTGCAAACTCCACCACATGAGTTTGCAGACCGAGCAGGCGCAAGGCATTGGCGGCCTCCAACCCGAGCAGTCCACCACCGATCACCACCCCGCTGCGCGCATGGGCACAGGCTTCGCGGATCGCAATCAGATCATCGAGAGTGCGATAGACAAAGCAGTGGCTGCGATCTCGTCCCGGGATCGGTGGCACAAAGGGCATCGACCCCGTGGCCAGCACCAGACGGTCATAACCAATAGCCTCCCCATTACTCAACTGCACCAGACCCGCTTGCCGATCGATCACCTCCACGCTCGCCCCCAGACGCAGGGGGATGCCCTGATCGTGATACCAGCCCGGATCCGCCAACCGCAGCGCCTCGGGGGCTCTGCCACCAAACACCTCGGAGAGGTGGACCCGGTCATATGCCGGATCTGGCTCCGCCCCCAGCACAGTCAACTCGAACTGTGCCAACCCGCCGGCCGCCACCAGTTGCTCCACAAAGTGGTGGCCGACCATACCGTTGCCCACTACCACCAATCGCTGTTTGTTCATCCCTGTACTCCTTACTCTCTCACGCCCGCAACTTGCCGGCCTGTGGCTTGCTCTCTTCCCCTTTGAGTGGGGTGACCTTGCGCTGTTTTTCATACAAAAAACGCAGCACCTGCTGGCGTAGCCTGTGGTAGTGATGATCGTCGGCCAGCGCCACCCGATCCCGCGGCCGGGGCAGCGACACCGTCAATACCTCACCGATAGTGGCGCTGGGGCCGTTGGTCAGCATCACGATGCGATCCGACAACAACACCGCCTCATCCACATCGTGGGTCACCATCAGCACCGTCGTACCGAGCCTGGCCTGAATGGCCATCAAGGCATCTTGCAGATGCGCCCGGGTCAACGCATCGAGCGCGCCAAACGGCTCATCCATCAACAGCACCTTGGGGCTGAGTGACAACGCGCGGGCAATGCCAACCCGCTGCTTCATCCCCCCCGATATTTCGTGTGGCATCTTGTCGGCGGCATGATCCATCTGTACCAGAGAGAGAAACTCCATCACCCGCTCACTCACCCGGCCCCGACCCGACTCGACCTGGCGCACCGCCAGGGCGACATTCTCGAACACCGAGAGCCAGGGCAACAGCGCATGGTGTTGGAAAACCATGGCTCGCTCCGGGCCAGGCCCACGGACTTCGCGACCGGCCAGAATGACCCCGCCACAACTCGGCTCGCACAGCCCGGCTACCAGGTTTAGCAAGGTACTCTTGCCGCATCCCGAATGACCGATGAGGGAGATGAATTCCCCCTGTTCGATGCGCAAGTTGACATTGGTCAGCGCCTCGAAGTAACCACGCTCGGTGGTGAACCCCACCCCCATGTTGCTCAATTGCAAGAATGCGCTCATCCCTTATCCCTCTTGTTAGCGCAGCTCGGCGCGTTTATCCCACGACCAGCGCAACTGCAGCGACAGCATCAGTCGATCAAGACCGCATCCAATAAGTCCTATGGTGAGCACCGCCACCATGATGCGTGCCAGCGAGCTGGCACCGCCGCTTTGAAACTCATCCCATACGAATTTGCCGAGCCCCGGATTCTGCGCCAGCATCTCGGCGGCAATCAGCACCATCCAGGCCACCCCGAGCGAGAGCCGCAAACCGGTGAAGATCATCGGCAAGGCGCTCGGCAGCACGATACGGCGCACATGGGTAGGCCAGGAGAGACACAACACCCGGCTGACATTTCCCAGATCCGGATCCAGCGTGCTGACCCCGACCGCGGTATTGATCAGGGTTGGCCACAGCGAACAGAGCGCCACCGTCACCGCCGAAACAATGAACGACTTGGCAAACAACGGATCGCTACTGACGTAGAGGGCACTCACCACCAGGGTGATCAGCGGTAGCCATGCCAGTGGGGAGATAGGTTTTAGCACCTGAACCAGCGGATTGATGGCCTGATAAAGCCGCGGATTCATCCCCAACAGGATGCCAAACGGCACGGCCAGTAGGCTGGCCAGACCAAAACCGAGCAACACGGTGCGCAAGCTGGTCAATACCTGATCGATGAAGGTGGGTCGCCCGGTGTAGGGCACGATGCGCACCTTGGCGGCAGGATCGATCGCCAACCGCTCGGCATTGCGCTGAGCCTGACGCGCCAGAAATGCGCGCTCACGCTCCCGCTCGGCCACAAATTCCTCACCAAGCCGTCCCGCCTGACTCAGCGTCGCAACTGGCCCCGGCAGGGCCCCCAGGGAGGTGTTGACATGGCCAGCCCCCCACTGCCATAGCAGCAGAAACAGTGCACAACCCAGCAAGGGCAAGCCCAGACGTTTGCAAATATTGAGATTCATAGGATGCTCCTTGGTTACTCTGCCCGCTCATCGCCCTTGAGGCCGATGGGGAACTGCGCGAGATAGGCGTTGGGTTGGCGCCCGTCAAAGGTGATGCCGTCGATAAAACCGGCATCCGGTGCCCGATAGCCACTCTCATGAGCAAAATCGACAAAGTCGGCAGCCTTGAACTTGCCCTCGGCAATCAGTGCTTCGGCAGCCTGGCGGTAGACGTCGGGTCGATAGACAGCCCGAGCGACCGCGTCGTACCAGCTATCTGGCTTGGCGGTGGGGATCTGACCCCAGCGGCGCATCTGGGTCAAAAACCAGACCGCATCCGAGTAGAAGGGATAGCTGGCGTGCTGCCGGAAAAAGAGGGTAAAGTCGGGGGCCTGACGCACATCCTCCTTGCTGTAGCGGAAGGTGCCGATCATTGAACTGGCGATCACCTGCTCATCCGCGCCTACATAGTCGGGACGCGCCAGCAGACGGGCCGCTTCAGGCCGATTGCGGTTATGTTGCTCATCCAGCCAGTAGGCCGCCCGCAGCAGGGCCTTGACCATTCGCACATGGGTATTGGGATACTGTTCGGCGAAGGTCCGGGTGACCCCCAATACCTTCTCGGGATTGGCGTGCCAAATCTCGCTATCGGTAATCACCGGTCTGCCAATCCCCTTGGCCAGTGCCTGCTGATTCCACGGTTCGCCCACGCAGTACCCCTTGATAGTGCCTGCCTCCAACGTGGCTGGCATCTGGGGAGGAGGGGTCACCGAGAGCAACACATCGGCCTTGAGCTGACCCGAGTTATCACCTCGCTCCGGGGCGTAAAACCCCGGGTGCAGCCCACCGGCAGCCAACCAGTAGCGCAGCTCATAGTTGTGGGGAGAGACCGGAAATACCATGCCCATGTTGAACGGCTTGCCATCACGGCGCGACTGCTCCACGGCGGGCTGCAATGCAGCAGCGCTGATCGGTCCCGTATGGTTGACCAGGGCCGGTTGCATCTGTTCCCAGACCGAATTGGCCACTGTGATGGCGTTACCGTTGCGATCCAGTGACAGAGCGGTCACCAGCTCGGCCTTGGTGCCAATACCGATATGGGCGGCCAGTGGTTGACCTGCCAGCATGTGCGCGCCATCCAACTCGCCACCGATCACCCGATCCAGCAAGACTTTCCAGTTGGCTTGGGCCTCCAGGGTCACATAGAGTCCTTCGTCCTCGAAATAGCCCCGCTCGTAGGCGACTGCCAGCGGCGCCATGTCAGTCAGCTTGATAAACCCGAGCCGCAGTGTCTCTTTTTCCGGCTCACCCACTTGTGCCTGTGCGGCGGCCCCCAACAAGACGGCGCCACAGAGCGCCCCCCATTTGATCATGCTCATCACGTCTCTCCCTGTGTGAAGCGGATCCAGCAAACGGCGCCATTGCCATTGGCTGAGCCACAAAAAAAACGCCTCACCGATCGGGTGATCGGTGAGGCGACAGTGCCTGTTACCTGACATCGTCAGGTCAATGTGTGCCGCAATCACAACGCCATGGATTGCGACTGCGGCTAATGCGTTATCACTTCATGTCTTTATTGCTATTCACTGCTATTCACATTGCATGCCAGTTTATGTGATCCCGAGCACAGAGGTGCCACACCTGCCTTTCAGACTTCCCCCCTCACCACCCGAGCCATCCGTTGCGCCAATTCGGGTCGCTGCTGCACCAGTTTGGCCAGACAGCTCGAGCGAGTTAGTCCGCCAGTAGCTGCAACAGCTGACGAGCCAGAACGCCGATACGCTTGCCCTGATCCATTGCGGTTTTGCGCAGCAACTGATAGGCCGCCTCTTCACTCAGCGCCTGGCGCTGCATCAACTGCCCTTTCGCCTGCTCCACCCAGCGGCGCTCCTCCAGTTGTTGCTGCAGATCTTGCTCCCGCCGCACCCCGTCCCCCAATACCATTTGCAGCTGGCGAGCCAGTGTCAGCCAGGATTCGATTCGCTCCTGCTCACCGCAATCATGGGGCACCAACCACACCCCCTTTGCCAACAGTACCTCCTGCTCCGCCACGCTCAGACGACTACAAAACAGCACTTTGGCCAAGGCGGGCCGCTCGATAAGTCCGATACGGATCTCGGCACTCAAGCGGCGGCAACTGATCAGCAGCCCATCGGCGGCCTCGCCTTCCGTCACCAGAGCGCGGCGATCGAGGATCCGGGTTCGATGACCATAATGGCTGCCAAGGACAGCCAACCGATTGGCCTGCTGCGGATCATCGGCATGGATCAACAGTAGGGAGCGGCTCACACCGCCGGGAGAGGTGAGGAACATGATGATCTCTTCCATGAGACTGAGTTGTACCAACTCAGGCAATCTGAAAGCCAACTTGTTGAATATACCTCCTTTTTATCCATCAAGAGGTATCAGGGGTAGTTCAGGTATTATGTCTGCCGAGTGGCCAGCAAACGTGCCACTTCCGGCAGACAAGTCCCACAATTGCTGCCGCACCCCAGCAGTGCCTGCAAGCCTGCGATCTCATTCACCCCCTGCTGGGTAATGGCTTCCAGGATCTGGCGCTCACTCACCCGCAAGCAGGAACAGATCAGGCGACTGGTGCCCGCCAGTGCCTGATCCAGGGTAGAGACAAGCGCATCGGCTTGCAGTGGCGCACCAAGCAGACTGGCCAGCCCATCGATCCTGACCGATTGGGGGGTCGGCGTGACCAACAGCAAGCTGACTATGCGCCCTTGTAGCAACTCGATCGCCAGCCACCCCTGCGGTTGTGGCACTCGCAGCCAGTTCCCCCCGGCACAGAGGCGACACCACACCTGCTCGGCTGTCTCGTGCCAATCAGCCAACCACTGACAAACACGCTTGCCACTGCTTCCCCTCAGGGTGCGCAGGGCCCACCAGGAGACGGGGTGCGCAAAGCGGTGCTCCGCCAACCACAACCCCTGCCAGCACAATGGCTGGCGCACTACCCTGACCTGCGTCTGCTTGAAAGCAGGCTGCCCCGACAGCGGATCGAGCCGGGCTGACACCAGCCGGTTGACACCCGCCCCCTGGCTGTAGACCTCGCTCCAGTGCATCGGTAAAAAGGCCTCCCCTTCTCGCAGCCCCTCATCACGGGAGGCCAGTGCAAGGCTCTCCCCCTGCTGGCTGCGGATCCGCAGCAAGGAGCCTGGCTCGGCTCCCAGCGCCAGCAGGCTGGCCGGCCCCAATCGCAGAGATGGCCAGGGTTCAGCCTCCTGCAATCGTGCCACATGACCCGTACGCGTCATGGTGTGCCACTGATCCCGCAACCGCCCAGAGTTGAGCAACAAGGCCACGCCCTCACCCGTCGGAGATGCCGGGCTCTCGCTCTGCGGCGCAGCCACTACCAGCCGGGCACGACCATCCGGAGTGGCAAAACGCCCATCGGAAAACAGTCGATCACAGCCGGTCGGATTGGCGCCATTAACGGGCCAGCGGATGGGTGATAATGCCTCAAACTGAGTGCGATCCAGCGTGGCCAGGCCGGAGATATCGAACTGGCGCGATCCGTCGTTCTCAAAGCCCGACAAGGCGGCATGTTCACAGAAAATTTGCTGCTCATGCTCATAGGGAAACGCGTCGGCAAAGCCCAACCGACGCGCCACCTGTGTTAATGCCCACCAGTCGGGACGAGCCTCTCCGGGGGCAGCCAAAAATGCGCGCTGCCGGCTGATGGTGCGATCCGAATTGGTCACTGTCCCCCCCTTCTCCCCCCAGGCGGCTGCCGGCAATAACAGATGGGCCAGACGGGCGGTGTCGGTTGCCGCCGTCACATCGGATACCACCAATAGCTCACAACGCCGCAGCGCGTCACATACCCCTAGCGAATCAGGCAACGAAACCGCAGGATTGGTGCCAATCACCCAGAGCGCCCGGATCTCACCACGATGAAGTGCCTCAAACAACGCCACCGCCTTATGACCCGGACCACTGACAAGCTGCGGCGCCCCCCAGAACCGAGCCAGACGATCGCGGCTTGCCTCATCAAATCCCATGTGGGCCGCCAGCTGAGTAGCCAGCCCCCCCACTTCGCGCCCCCCCATCGCGTTGGGCTGACCCGTCATGGAAAAAGGAGCCGCTCCCGGTTTACCGATGCGCCCGGTCAACAAATGGGCATTGATGATACAGCCAGCCTGATCGACGCCCTGTTCCGATTGATTGATCCCCTGACAAAACAGGGTAACGGTGCGCGCATTGGCCGCAAACAGCCTGTAGAAGCCCAGCAGATCCGAGAGTGGCAGATCGCAACTGGCTGCCACCGCCTCTGGGCGCCAGCAGGCGTGATCCAGTTCACTGGCCAGTTCAGCAAAACCAGCCACATGCCGGGCAACATACTCCTGATCCCAACCACCGCTATCAAGCAGGTAACGGCAAAGGCCGTTCCACAGGGCTACATCACTGCCCGGGCGCAGCGGCAGGTGCAGATCCCCCTGGCTGGCCGTCATGGTCTCCCGCGGATCGATCACCACCAACTTCATGCCGGGGCGCTGTGCCCGGGCCTGCTGCAAACGCCGAAACAGCACTGGATGGGTCCAAGCCGTATTCGCACCGGTCAGCACCACCAGATCGGCGAGCTCGAGATCTTCATAGCACGCCGGCACCAGATCTTCGCCAAACGCACGCTGATGGGCCACCACCGCCGATGACATACAGAGCCGTGAATTGGTATCGACATGGGGTGAGCCGATAAACCCTTTCATCAATTTGTTGGCCACATAATAATCTTCGGTGGTGAGCTGACCAGATAAATAGATCGCCACACTCTGCGGGCCGGACTCCGAGATGATGCGATCCAGTTCGCCCGCCAACCGATCGAGCGCACGATCCCAATCCAACTGCTCGCCATGCCAACGGGGGTAGAGCAAACGTTCGGGAAAATCGAGGCTGTCGATAAGGCTGCTCCCCTTGATGCAGAGTGCCCCCTTGTTGGCGGGGTGGGTAGCGTCACCACTTAACTGCCACCCCGTGTCACTCCGCTCCAGACTAACCCCGCATCCTACCCCACAATATGCGCACACACTCTTCATGCTGTTTATCCCCCAGCGCCGCCAGTAAAAAAGGCGCCAGCCCCTTGCGGAGCTGACGCCTGCGTCATGCCACTGCCAATTTGTTTGTATCTGTACCCTTGCGGCTGCACAGTGGCAACCGGTATACCCTGCGGTAAAGGGATTTATAGCAAGGATTGCGCCAACTTTCCCACCGTGACAGCGCCAGCAGCAGCTCACCGCAATTCATTCGCTAGCACCCTTTCTGGTGCACACGCCCTGTTTTGGGGCCACAGAGGATCAAGACAAGGACTCATGGTGATCTGAGGACACCGGGTGTAGTCTATCGAGACACCGAACATGGAGAAGCACGATGAATGAATCACTGATTGTCTTGGGATTTTTCGTATTCCTGGTGATCGCCACCTTGGCGGCCGGAGTCAAGATAGTGCCCCAGGGCTACAACTGGACGGTAGAACGCTTTGGTCGCTACACCCGCACCCTCTCACCCGGTCTCAATCTGCTGATCCCCTATGTGGATCGGGTCGGTCACAAGATCATCATGATGGAGCAGGTGCTGGACATCCCGGCGCAAGAGGTGATCTCCCGCGACAACGCCAACGTCACCATCGACGCCATCAGCTTTGTGCAGGTAGTGGATGCCCGCAAAGCGGGTTATGAGGTCAACGATCTCACCAGCGCCATCCGCAATCTCACCATGACCAATATGCGCACCGTGCTCGGTGCCATGGAGCTGGACGAGATGCTCTCACAGCGCGACACCATCAACGAGAAACTGCTGCGCACCATGGATGCCGCCACCGCCCCCTGGGGCATCAAGGTGACCCGCATCGAAATTAAAGATGTACGCCCACCGCTGGCACTGGTCGAGGCGATGAACGCCCAGATGAAGGCCGAGCGCCAGAAGCGGGCCGAGGTACTGGAGGCCGAAGGGGTGCGCCAGTCCAAAATCCTGAAAGCGGAAGGCGAAAAGCAGTCCCAGATCCTCAAAGCCGAAGGTGAGCGTCAGGCCGCCTTCCTCGCCGCCGAAGCGCGGGAGCGGGCTGCCGAGGCGGAAGCCAAGGCGACCCATATGGTTTCCCAGGCGATTGCGGAAGGAGACCTGCAGGCCATCAACTACTTCGTGGCTCAGAAATATACCGAGGCACTGGCCCGCATCGGTGAAGGCCCCAACAGCAAGATCATCATGATGCCGCTGGAAGCGGGCAGCCTGATTGGCTCGGTGGCTGGTATGGCCGAGCTGTTCAACAAAGATGGCAAGGGCAGCAAGTCATGACAGCCCTGTTAGAGGGGCTGACCCACTGGCACTGGCTAGGACTCGGCTTCATTCTGCTGGCCATCGAGGTGCTCGGCTCGGTGGGCTTTTTGCTCTGGACCGGCATCGCCGCTCTGGAAGTGGGCCTGCTGCTGCTGATCTGGCCCTTTGGCTGGCAGGCGCAGTTGCTGCTGTTTGCGGTGCAATCCCTGCTCACCACCTGGGTCTGGTGGCGCTGGCAGCACCAGCGTGACAACTCGGGTCAGGATGCCGCCAGCACCATCAACGAGCGGATGCAGAGCTATATGGGCCGCGAGCTAACCCTGCTGGATGATGTCGCCCAAGGCACCAGCCGGGTGCATCTGGACGACACGGTCTGGACGGTGCGCTGTGACGAGTCTCTGCCGGCGGGTAGCAAGGTCAGGGTGGTGGGGGCTGACTCCCACATCCTGCTGGTTGAACCCCGCAACTGACGCAACTCTGCCATCGAGTCATGAAAAAGCCCGCGATCGCTCGCGGGCTCTTGTCTCTCTGGCTGCCACTCAGGTACGCAGCCGATCGAGCTGACTGGCGAGCGCCGTGGCTGCTTGCTCCAGCGCCTCGCTCAGTTGATGGCTGGAGCTGGCCTCCTGCCCGATCACGTTGGCGGTATCGCCGATCCGCATCAGGTTCTGGTTGATGGTATCGCTCACCGCACTCTGCTGCTCGGCGGCGGTAGCTACCTGACTGATGTGGTCGTGGATCTGCTGGATCTGCGCCACCACCCGATTGAGCGCCTCAAACGCCTGCTCGGTACCCTGTACCGTGGTAGTGGAGCGCTCGATACCGGTATTCATCAGACGCTGACTGCTGCTCACCTCGGTCTGCAGGCTACCGATCAGCTGGCCGATCTCGTCGGTCGATTCACGGGTCTTGGTCGCCAGCGCCCGCACCTCGTCCGCCACCACTGCAAAGCCACGCCCCATGTCCCCTGCCCGTGCAGCTTCGATGGCGGCGTTGAGGGCCAGCAGGTTGGTCTGCTCGGCAATGGCGCGGATCACATCGAGGATCCGGCTGATATTGGTGCTGCGCTGGGCCACCAGCGCCACCGCTTTATCCGCCTCATGCATATCACCGACCAGAGTATGGATCTCGTTGCGGGCATTGCTGAGGGTCTGCTGGGCGGTATTGATGTGGTGGGTCGCCGCTTCCGACTCCTGCGCCGCCTGCTCGGCATAACCTGCCACGCTGACTGCCGTGGTGCTCATCTGGTGCATGGCGCTCACCACGCTCTCCAGCTCCAGATTCTGCTCATCCAGACTGTTGCGCATGGTGTCGGCGGTATGTTTCATCTCCCGCGCCTGCTGGTAGACCTGCTGACCGATCCCCTTGCTCATTTGCACCATGCCCCGCAGCTTGCCGAGGAAGGCATTGAGCTGGGACCCCAGATCGATCAGCTCCTGATGGGTGTCGATCTCCACCTGCTGGGTCAGGTCACCCTCGTTGCTGGAGAGGTGGCCCACATGGCGGCTGATAAGAGAAAGCGGCGCTGTGATGGTCTGGATAAACCAGACCAACAGCCCCAGCACCAACAGGGTAATCCCGCCCATGGCGATGATCTGCTGCCGCTGGGCATCCACCAGCAGGGCGCCCAGTTCATTGCTGATGGCGTGCGCCTTGCCGAGCGCCAGCGCCTTGGGCACCTTGATCATCAACCACCACTGGGTATTGGCTGCTTCAACCCGGATGGGCTGATGAAGAATGAAGTCACTGTCGCTGCTGACCGGCTGACCGTCAGGCAGGGTCAGGCCCACCTCCTTGAGTGGACGGCCCAGCTTGTCGGCATAGCGGTTGCTGCCCACAATCAGCCCCATCTTGCTGACCAGGGTCACATCCGCCTTGTTGTCATAGAGGCTCTTGCCAAGGTTTTCAGCCAGTTGCTGGAAGATGGGCAGGTTCATATCCACCCCGGCCAGCCCGACAAACTTGCCGTCACGCAGCACGGGCACCGTCAGACTGGTCATCAGCATCTTGTTGCCCGGGCTGATTTCGTAAAGGTAGGGCTCCATCAGGCAGGGCTGGCGGGTATCGCGACCACAGAGATACCACTCGCTGTTGCGAATGCCAAACTCGTTGAGGGAGGTATCAAACTTGGCCTCGCTGGCAGCGGCGTCCACCGCTTGCTGAGCGACGGCCCCTCCCTGATCCTTGGTGAAATAGACCTCCAAACTCCCCTTGCCTGCCACCGAGTGGCTGGCCCCGCCCAGCCAGTTGCCATCCTCGCCATCATAGCCGTCCGGTTCAAACTGGGCGTAGATGGAGCTGATCCCGCTCGCCTGTTGCAGGCTGCTGCCGAGCAGAGACTCCACTTGGGGTCGCGACAAGCGCAGTTCCGGTTTGGCCATCCCGGCTTCAATCTGGGCGGTCACGGTCAGGGGGATCTGATAGGAGTTCTGCATCAGCGAGGCAATCTGGATGGCATAGCGTTCTGCCTGATACTGCAGGCTGCGGGAGACCTCCTCTTCCAGTGCATCGCTGGTCTGGGTCATCACCATGTTGCGAAGGGAGCTGAAAGAGGCCGATTGCAACAGGGTCATGGCCAGCCCGGTCAGCAAAAACAGCCCCATGGTAAGGCACAACAACTTGAACTTGAGGGAACGTTGCTTCATGCGACAACTCCTTATGGCAGAATAACAACGAATTACTTGAGTATATTCGCCCACTTGCGCTTCACCCGATTTGTTGATGGGTTTGTGGCAGGCTTCTGGTTATAATTTTTGCCTTCCCGAGCGTTGATGGAACAGTCGCAATGAGCAATGCACTGAGCAGTGTCCCGCCGGTAGTCGCAATGGACTACCCCTTTCCGGCCAAACCTCTTCCCCTGAGTGCCGAGCAGAGAACGACCTTGACCACAGAAATCAAGGCGCTGCTCAAGGAGCGCAAGGCGGTACTGGTCGCCCATTACTACACGGATCCCGAGATCCAGGCGCTGGCCGAAGCCACCGGCGGTTTCGTCGGTGACTCGCTGGAGATGGCCCGCTTTG
Source organism: Aeromonas sp. ZOR0001 (assembly GCF_000801015.1). NCBI lineage: Bacteria > Pseudomonadati > Pseudomonadota > Gammaproteobacteria > Aeromonadales > Aeromonadaceae > Aeromonas > Aeromonas sp. ZOR0001. The sequence continues at coordinate 40,403 of NZ_JRJY01000128.1, forward strand.
GCCGCGATCACGAGGCGCAAACCCTGATCGTCGCCGGGGTGCGCTTTATGGGGGAAACCTCCAAGATCCTGAGCCCCCACAAGCGGGTGCTGATGCCGACTCTGGAGGCCGAATGCTCCCTCGATCTGGGCTGTCCCATCGAACAGTTCTCCGCCTTCTGCGATGCCAATCCCGACCATACCGTGGTGGTCTATGCCAATACCTCGGCCGCCGTCAAAGCGCGGGCTGACTGGGTCGTTACCTCCAGCATCGCGCTCGAGATCGTCGAACACCTCGACAGTCTGGGTCACAAGATCATCTGGGGCCCGGATCGCCATCTGGGTGCCTATATCGAGAAGAAGACCGGGGCGCAGATGCTGCGCTGGCAGGGCCACTGCATCGTCCACGACGAGTTCAAGGCCCGCGCCCTGCGCGAGCTGAAAGAGCAGAATCCGGACGCCGCCGTGCTGGTTCATCCGGAATCCCCCGCCTCGGTGATCGAGCTGGCCGATGCGGTGGGATCCACCAGTCAGCTGATCAAGGCAGCCAAGGAGCTGCCCCAGCAGAAGCTGATCGTGGCGACCGATCGGGGCATCTTCTACAAGATGCAGCAGGCCTGTCCGGAGAAAGAGATGGTGGAAGCACCGACCGGTGGCGATGGCGCTACCTGCCGCAGCTGCGCCCACTGCCCCTGGATGGCGATGAACGGTCTGGTGGCGATCAAGGAGGCGCTCACCGACGGTGCCGAGCGCCACGAGATCCATGTCGATGAAGCGCTGCGGGTAAAGGCCCTCATCCCGCTCGATCGGATGCTCAATTTCGCCGCCGAACTCAAGCTCAAGACCCAGGGCAACGCCTGATTGCCGCCGTCACGAGATGCAAAGAGGGCTCCCGCGGGAGCCCTCTTTATTTATCTGAAACTCATCCTGCTCAGATGATCACAGTGGAGAGGCTGTGCTCTTCATCCGGCGCAACGGTCACACCCGCCTCGCCAGCGATGGCGGCTTCGACGCAGAGCATGGTGCGATAGCCATCGTCGCTCATGTCGGCCATGGCGGTAGCCCCTTCCAGCCAGGGGGTCCAGACCACCACGCTGTCGTGGTTGCCACTGACAACCCGGATCTCGCGCTCACCATCCTGCACTCTCACCAGCGCCTCTGGCTGCCAGTAGACCCGATCCAGCGGCCCGCTCAGGGTCAATGCCCCCTGCTGCTTAGCATCCTGTCCGGTCAGCTTGTCAGCATAGGGCTCGCCCAGGCCGGTGACACTCACCGCTTCCGGCGCACTGATTTGCAAATAGGTATGCAGCGCACCGCTATAGGTCAGCGGCTGGCTACCGGTGTTGCGAGTGGTCAGCACCAGCGAAAGCTCTTTGCCCACCAGCACGTCCAGTTCCAGTTCGAAGGGGTGATCCCACAGGGTACGGGTTGCGTCGCTGTCGCGCAGGGAAAGATGAACAAGCGTGCCATCAGCGTGATCGGAGACCCCGTCCAGCATCCAGAGGGTGGTACGGGCAAAACCGTGGGAGGGCTTGCCGCTACCGACGCGGGCGGGCGCCGGGCCAAACCAGGGCCAGCAGATCGGGATACCACCGCGAACAGGCTTGCTGCCATCCAGCACCGCCTTGTCACTCAACCAGATGGAGGATGGCTCGCCATGACGCTGATAGCTCAGCACATGGGCGCCAAACAGGCTGATTTCTGCCTTGGCATAGTCGTTGTTGATGGTTAGAACCGGCAGACCGGCCGCATTGTTGGCAAGCTTGCAATTGGCTGTCAGGGGACGAATGGATTGCATGTGGACTCCTGTCATCAGGGGAAACCGAAAAACAAAAAGGCGGCCAATGGCCGCCTTTTTCAAGCTACGCGATTGCGCATCCCAAATTACTTGGAGATGTGAGCGATCAGGTCCAGAACTTTGCTGGAGTAGCCCATTTCGTTGTCGTACCAGGATACAACTTTAACGAATTTGTCGTTCAGCTGGATACCAGCCTTGGCGTCGAATACGGAGGTCTGACGCTCACCCAGGAAGTCGGTAGATACAACTTCGTCTTCGGTGTAGCCCAGAACGCCTTTCATAGCGCCTTCGGAAGCAGCTTTCATCGCTTCGCAGATTTCTGCGTAGGTGGCAGCTTTCTTCAGGTTAACGGTCAGGTCAACAACAGACACGTCCGGAGTCGGAACACGGAAAGCCATACCGGTCAGCAGGCCTTTCAGTTCCGGGATAACTACGCCAACAGCCTTGGCAGCACCGGTAGAGGACGGGATGATGTTCTGAGCCGCACCGCGGCCACCGCGCCAGTCTTTGGCAGACGGACCATCAACGGTCTTCTGGGTAGCAGTGGTAGCGTGAACGGTGGTCATCAGGCCAGACTCGATACCGAAGGTATCGTTCAGAACCTTGGCGATCGGTGCCAGGCAGTTGGTGGTGCAGGAAGCGTTGGAAACGATGTCCTGGCCAGCGTAGGTAGAGTCGTTAACACCCATTACGAACATCGGGGTAGCGTCTTTGGACGGGCCAGTCAGAACAACTTTCTTGGCACCAGCAGCGATGTGCTTACGAGCAGTCTCGTCGGTCAGGAACAGACCGGTAGCTTCAGCAACAACGTCAACACCGATTTCGCCCCACTTCAGGTTGGCCGGGTCACGCTCAGCGGTAACACGTACGGTTTTGCCGTTTACAACCAGGTTGCCGTCTTTAACTTCAACGGTACCGTTGAAACGACCGTGAGTTGAATCGTACTTCAGCATGTAAGCCATGTAGTCAACATCGATCAGGTCGTTGATACCAACAACTTCGATGTCTGCACGCTCGCAAGCCAGACGGAATACGAAACGACCGATACGGCCAAAACCGTTAATACCTACTTTGATAGTCATATTTAGTTACCTAACTGTTCAGTAGTCAAAGAAAATTCCGCTTGTAAATTTACTAGAACTCTCCGGTGAGTCAACCAACATTCTGTCTGAAATTGCGCTATATCATGAAAAACTGTGAAATTAATTTTCTGTTTATGTAACTGATTACCACGTTTTGACGAAAAAAGTGCCAGATCGTGGCATCGCGCAGATATCAACAATAGTGCCTACTCGGTCACACAACCATTCACAGAGATATGTAAAAATGTGCGCGGTTTAGCATGGCCAAAGAGCCACTGTTCAAGTACCACCCCATAAAAATCAAACAAAATAGTATAGATAGAATCCACAGCGGGAATTCTCAAACTATGACCACCCTGATTGAACAGCTGGCTGCCGCAAAAGGTATCGCCAGCGAGTATGTCGATGCCTGGGGCCACCCGGCCCAGGTATCAGAAGAGAGTAAGGCCGCCATGCTGGGCGCCATGGGCTACCGCGTCGATGACGAGGCCGCACTGGTGCAGCAGCTGGAAGAGGAGCATCGCCAGCACTGGCTGCGGGCGCTGGATCCTGTCATGGTGGTTCGCACCGGCGACGCCGTTACCCTTGAGGTTCGCCTCCCCATCGAATTCGTCAACGACGCCCTCAACTGGCAGCTCCAGCAGGAGCAGGGGGCAGTGCTGTCCGGTCAATTCACCCCCATCGAGGGTGAGCTGGTCGGCGTGGCCGAATTTGAAGAGATGGAGTGCCAGGCCTATCGCGTCACCCTGGAGATGGCCCCGGAGCTGGGTTACCACCAGCTGGTGCTGCTGGAAGAGGGCAATGACGAGCCGTTGGCCACCATGCGCCTCATCGTCGCCCCCAAGGCCTGCTACAAACAGGCGCCGATTGCTAATGGCCGCAAGGTATGGGGCCCGAGCGTGCAGCTCTACTGCCTGCGCAGCCGCCACAACTGGGGTATTGGTGATTTCAGCGATCTGGGCCAGCTGGTCGAGAAAGCGGCCGCCTGGGGTGCCCACTTCGTCGGCCTCAACCCCATCCACGCCCTCTATCCGGCCAATCCGGAGAGCGCCAGTCCCTACAGCCCCTCTTCCCGTCGCTGGCTCAACGTGGCCTATATCAATGTGGAAGCGGTACCCGAATTCCAGCAGAGCGATCGCCTGAAAGCGGAAGTGGCAAGTCCTGCCTTCCAGCAACATCTGGCTGATCTGCGCGCCAAAGAGAACGTCGATTACACCGGCGTGATCCAGACCAAACTCGGCATGCTGCGTCAGGTGTTCGATGAAGCCACCCTGAGCGCCGAGCGTCAGGCCGCCTTTGATGCCTTCGTGGCCGCCGGTGGCGACAGCCTGCAACAGCAGGCAGCATTTGATGCCCTGCAGGCCCACTTCTATGCCAAAGGCGAAAATGCCTGGGGCTGGCCGGTATGGCCTCAGGAGCTGCGCGATTACCACAATCCTGCCGTTGCCGCCTGGATGGCCGCGCACCCGCAAGATGTCAACTTCTACCTCTATCTGCAGTTCCTGGCCGACGAGCAGCTGGCGCAAGCCGATGCACGCGCCAAGGCTGCCGGCATGGTGATGGGGATCTACCGGGATCTGGCGGTGGGCGTCTCCGAAGGCTCCACCGAGATCTGGGCCAACCAGGATCTCTACTGCCCGAAAGCCTCGGTCGGTGCGCCGCCCGATATCCTCGGCCCGCTTGGTCAGAACTGGGGCCTGCCCCCGATGAACCCGAACAAGCTGTTCGAAGCGGCCTACCAGCCGATGGTGGACTTGTTCCGTGCCAACATGCGCTCCTGCGGCGCACTGCGCATCGACCACGTGATGGCCTTGCTGCGCCTGTGGTGGGTACCGCCCGGAGCGTCCGCCGCCAAGGGCGCCTACATCTACTATCCGGTCAACGATCTGCTGGGCATTCTGGCCCTCGAATCCCACCGCAACCAGTGCCTGCTGATCGGCGAGGATCTTGGCACCGTGCCGGAGGGGATCGACGTGACCCTGAAAGAGAACGGCGTCCACTCCTACAAGGTGTTCTTCTTCGAGCGCTCCAAGGAAGATGGCGGCTTTATCTCCCCGGCGCACTACACCGAGCAGGCGATGTCGGCCCTGACCACCCACGACATGCCGACCCTCAAGGGCTTCTGGCACTGCGACGATCTGGCGCTCGGCCGTCAACTGGGTCTGTATCCGGATGAAGATGTATTGAAGACTCTGTATGCTGATCGTCACCAGGCCAAACAGCGGATCCTCGACAGCTTGCATGCCCACAAGGTCATCTCTGACAACATCAGTCATGACGTGAACTGGGTCGGCATGAACACCGAACTCAACCACGGTCTGCAGATCCACATGTCCCGCGGCAGCTGCGCCCTGTTCAGTACCCAGCTGGAAGACTGGCTGGAGATGGACAAGCCGGTCAACGTACCGGGCACCAGTTACGAATACCCCAACTGGCGCCGCAAGCTTTCCGCTGATCTGGAAGATATTTTTGCCAATGAGGCACTCAAGGCACTGGCTGGCAAGATGAGCCAAGCCCGTGATGAGGCCAGTCGTTGAGACGCTGTCTCCCACAGCGCTCTCACCTAAATCCACTCCGGCTTCGGCCGGAGTGGATGCTCTGTCATGAAAGGAAATCTCGATGCTCGTTGAACGTTTGGTTGCTGCCCGCTGTTCCGATCCCTTCTCTCACTTAGGCCTGCAGGCCAATCCGGATGGGCCCGGCCTCAAACTGACCGCCTGGTTGCCTGATGCCCTCGAAGTCCGCGTCAAGGATCTCAAGTCGGGCAAAGTCGTTGCCACCCTGGCGCCCACCGATGAATCGGGTCTTTTTGAAACTGTTTTCACCCGCCGCAAAAACTCCTTCCCCTATCAGCTGATCGCCAGCTACCAAGATGCCACCACCGAGGTCATCGACCCCTATCAGTTTCAGGATGCCGCCTGGGCAGGCCTGGCCGAACTGACCGCCCAGCCGGAAAACCTCTATCACACCCTTGGCGCCCAGCTGCGCACCGTGGAGCATCTTGGCCAGCAGGTGGAAGGGGTGCGTTTTGCGGTCTATGCGCCGAGCGCCACCGCCGTGAGCCTCATCGGCGATTTCAACTTCTGGGATGGCCGCCGCCATCCGATGCAGCGCAGCCTCTGCGGTCACTGGGTGCTGTTTGTGCCGGGCCTCAAGGCCGGGGATCGCTACAAGTTCGAGCTCAAAGACCCCATGGGCAACCGGCTGCCCCACAAGAGCGATCCGGTCGGCTTTTACTGCGAGCAGTATCCGTCGTTCGCCTCCGTGGTCTATGACCACGCCCAGTACCAGTGGCAGGATGCCGAGTGGATTGCCAGCCAGCACAACGACAAACGCGAGCAGCCGCTCTCCATCTATGAGCTGCACGTCGGCTCCTGGAAACGCCACCCCAACGGCGACAGCCTGAGCTGGCGTGAACTGGCAGTGGAGCTGGTCGCCTACGTCAAGGAGATGGAGTACACCCACATCGAGCTGCTGCCGGTCTCCGAGCACCCCTTCAGCGGCTCCTGGGGCTACCAGCCGGTGGGCATGTTCTCCCCCACCAGCCGCTACGGCACCGCCGATGATTTCAAATACTTCGTCGACCAGTGCCACCAGGCCGGCATCGGCATCATTCTGGACTGGGTGCCCGCCCACTTCCCGTCCGATGCCCACGGCCTGGCCCGTTTCGATGGCACCCCGCTCTACGAATATGAAGATCCGCGCCGTGGCTGGCACCCGGACTGGAACTCCTACATCTACGACTTTGGCCGCGACACAGTGCGCCAGTTCTTGGTGGCGAGCGCCCTGTTCTGGCTCGACAAGTTCCACATCGACGGCCTGCGGGTGGATGCGGTCGCCTCCATGCTCTATCTGGACTACTCCCGCAACGCCGGTGAGTGGGTACCGAACGTCGATGGCGGCAACCACAACTACGAGGCGATAAGCCTCTTGAAGTGGACCAACGAGGAGGTCTACGGCAAGTATCCCCACGCCATGACCATAGCCGAAGAGTCCACCGCCTTTGCCGGTGTCTCCCGCCCCACCTTCCTCGGCGGCCTCGGCTTTGGCTTCAAGTGGAATATGGGCTGGATGCACGACACCCTCACCTATATGCAGAAAGAGCCGATCCACCGTCGCTACCACCACAACGACATGACCTTCTCCATGGTTTACCACTATGACGAGAACTTCATCCTGTCGCTCTCCCACGACGAGGTGGTGCACGGCAAGCACTCCATGCTCTACAAGATGCCCGGTGACGAGTGGCAGCAGGCTGCCAACCTGCGGGCCTATATGGGCTTCATGTACGCCCACCCGGGCAAGAAGCTCAATTTCATGGGCACCGAGATCGCCCAAAGCAACGAGTGGAACCACGATGCCCAGCTGCCGTGGCACCTGCTGCAATATCCCAAGCATGCCGGTCAGCAGCGGCTGATCCACGATCTCAACCACCTCTACCGTCATGAGCCTGCCTTGTATCAGGCCGATTATGAGCAGACCGGCTTCCGCTGGCTGGATCATAACGATGCCGACAACAGCATCTTTGCCTGGCTGCGGGCGGACAAAGAGGGCAAGCAGGCTATTGTGGTGGCTTGCAACTTCACCCCGGTGCCTCGTCTCGAATATCGGATCGGCGTCCCTGCGGCGGGCCACTATCGGGTGGTGCTCAACACCGACAGCGAGTATTACTGGGGGAGTAACTATGATGTAGGTCTGGTGTTCGCTGCCGAACCGACCCCCTGGCAGGGGATGGCACACAGCATAGTGCTGGATCTGCCGCCGCTGGCGACCTTGTTTATCAAACAGGAGTCTTGATGCTTGTAATGGAAAAAGGGGTGGGCCACCCGCTGGGGGCCCGCCTTGACGAGAACGGTTGCCACTTCTGCGTCTGGGCCCCCCAGTCGGACAAGGTGGAGATCTGCCTGTACGACGAGCAGGAGCAGGAGCTGATGCGGCTGGAGTTGCCCGGCCGCCGTGGCCAGTATCGTTTTGGCTACGTGCGCGGCGTAAAAGCCGGGCAGCAGTATGGCTATCGGGTCTACGGCCCCGCACTGGAGGGAACCCTGTTCGATCCGCAAAAACTGCTGGTCGATCCCTATGCCAAGGCGCTCAGCCGTTCCACCTTTTGGGATGAGGCCCTCTATGAGGGCGACAGCGCTGACATGATTGCCAAGTCAGTGGTCGTTGATGACCACTTTGACTGGCAGGGGATCGGCAAGCCGGGGATCAGTCCGGCTCGCACTATCCTCTACGAGACTCACGTAAAGGGCTTTACCAGACAGCACCCCGGGGTACCCAAGGCGCTGCAAGGGACTTACTTGGGCATCTGCCACCCACTGATCATCGAGCACATCAAAAGCCTGGGGGTGACCTCGGTGCAGTTGATGCCGGTGGCCGCCTTCATGTCAGAGCCGCGGTTGGAGCAACTTGGCCTGACCAACTACTGGGGCTACAACCCTATCGCCTTCTTCGCCCCCGAGCCACGCTACAGCACTCAGCCTGCGGCGGCAGTGAGCGAGTTCAAGACCATGGTACGCGAGCTGCACCGGGCCGGGCTCGAGGTGATTCTGGATGTGGTCTACAACCACACGGCAGCCTCCGGCTTCGATGGCCCCACCCTCTCGTTCAAGGGCTTTGACAACGCCGGTTACTTCGCCTTCGAAGCGGGCCCCCACGGTCCCGACTACCGCCGTCACGCCAACGTGACCGGTTGTGGCAACAGCGTCAATCTGGATCACCCCAACACCCTGCGGCTGGTGCTCGATGCCCTGCGCTACTGGGTCACCGAAATGCAGGTGGATGGCTTCCGTTTCGATCTGGCGGTGACGCTGGCGCGGGAAGCGGGGGAGTTCGAGCCCATGGGAGCCTTCTTCAAGGCCGTGATGGCCGACCCTGTGCTGTCACAGGTCAAGCTCATCGCCGAACCCTGGGATATCGGCCCCTTCGGCTACCGGCTGGGTCAATTCCCGAGCCAGTGGCAGGAGATCAATGACCGCTACCGCGACACGGTGCGCGCCTTCTGGCGCGGTGATGCGGGCAAGATGGGGGACTTCGCCACCCGTCTGGTGGGTTCGCGGGATATCTTCCCGAAGAACTGGCGCTCGCCTCACACCAGCGTCAACTACCTCTGCTATCACGACGGTTTCACCCTGGAGGATCTGGTCTCCTACAACCAGCGCCACAATCAGGCCAACGGTGAAGACAATCGGGACGGCCACGGCAACAACCTCTCCTATAACCACGGGGTAGAGGGGCCGACCCTGGATCCGCGGGTCAACAGCTTGCGCCAGCAGCAGAAGCGCAATCTGATTGCCACCCTGCTGCTCTCCCAAGGCACTCCCCACTTCCTCGCCGGGGACGAGATGGGCCGCAGCCAGCTTGGCAACAACAACGCCTACTGTCAGGACAACCAGATCAGCTGGATCAACTGGCAGTGGCGGCCGGAGGATGAGCGGCTGTTCGCCTTCACCCAGCAGATGATGGCGCTGCGGGCGGAGTCCTGCGTCTTCTCCAACCTGCAACTGAGCGACGACAGCTGGAATGGCACCCCGTCCAGCTGCCATCAGGTCAACTGGTATCACCCGGACGGCCACCAGCTCACCGATCAGGATTGGCACGCCCCCATGGGGCAGGCGTTCGCCATGGATATCGGCATGATCAACTGTGTCGGCGAGCGCTGGTACGTGCTATTCAACGCCAGCGACTACGATATCCAGTTCCGCCTGCCGCCGCCGGGGGAAGGGCTGGAGTGGATCCAGACCATCGACACCGCAACCAACGATGGGCTGCCCTTCCTGCCCGATGACATCAAACGGCAGGTAGCGGTCGGCCGGGCCCACTCCCTCAAACTGCTGGAGCGGGTGGCGCTGGCCAGCACGGCGGAGGATGCCCAGCCACCGCAGCAGGAAATTCTCCCTGCATCCGGTGAGGAGATGGTTGCCACCTCGATCACAGATACAGGCAAAGCATAAGAGGCATGCTGGAGTCAGCTTTACGGAGCCGCTATGCTGGGCTCCGGTATGGATGGCAAGGAGTCGGTATGAGCAGTAACAATCCGGAACAGTGGCGCAGCAAACTGACCGCCGAGCAGTTTCACGTCTGCTGGGAGAAGGGCACAGAGCGTCCCTACAGCGGCGCCCTGCTCCACAATCGCAAGAGCGGCGACTACCTTTGTGTCTGCTGCAAGAGCGTGCTGTTTCACTCAGGAGCCAAGTTTGATTCCGGCTGCGGCTGGCCCTCGTTCGACAAGGCCATCGAGGGGACGGTGGAGTACACCGAAGACAATAGCCACGGCATGAAGCGAGTGGAGATCACCTGCCGCCAGTGCGGCTCTCACCTCGGTCACGTCTTCCCCGATGGACCGACCGAGACCGGCCAGCGCTACTGCGTCAACAGCCTGAGTCTGGATTTCGATCCCGAGGTCTGAACGGCTGACCCATTGCAATAAAAACGGCGCCTCCATCACGGAGGCGCCGTTTTTTATCGGGATTTCATCGGCTTCACGCCAGCAGGATAGCAGCCATCACCAACAGGGCCGCGATGGCCGGCACCGGCAACTTCAACACCCGCAGCAGATAAAAGCCGATGGCCGCCAGCGCCAGATCGGTCGGCGCCAGCACCGCACTCTGCCACACCGGCTGATAGAGCGCCGCCAGCAACAAGCCCACCACGGCGGCGTTGATGCCAGTGACGGCTCCCGCCAGACGGGGCCGGGCCAACCACTGCTGCCAGCAGGGGCCCACCGCCCAGAGCAACAGAAAGCCGGGCACAAAGAGCGCCAGGGTCGCCGACAGGGCCCCGGTCAGCGGCATCTCGGGCAACAGCTGGGCGCCAAGATAGGTGGCGAGGGTAAACATGGGCCCTGGCACCAATTGGGCCAGGCTGTAACCGGTCAGAAACTGCTGCTCGTTGAGGGTCTGGCCCACGCTCTCTTGCAGCAGCGGCAGCACCACATGGCCACCGCCAAACACCAGACTACCGGCACGATAGAAGTCGGCAGCCAGCTGGCCAATCGGGCTAGCGAGCAGCGGCAGACCGATAAAAAGGATGCCAAACAGCAGCAGGGTCGGCCAATGAGGCTGACTGCTGGCGGCAGAAGGCAACTCGGCGGTGGCTGGCACACTGCCCGCCCCGCGCTGGCTGCGGGCGCAGATCAGCGCAGCTCCCGCCAGCATCAACAGTTGAGTCAGCAGGCCGGGCTGCCACCAGAGTGCAGCGGCGGTCACCACCATGATCCCTTGGGTCATTCCCGTGGCACAGAACTGACGACTCATGGTGAGCACCGCATCGGCCACCACGATCAGCGCCAGCAGCTTGAGGCCATGCAGCGTCGCATCGAGCCACAGATTGCTGCCCAGCTGGCCGATGCCGATCGCGGCCGCCAGTAGCAGCAGAAATGAGGGCAGCGTGAAGCCAATAAAAGCAGAGAGCGCCCCGCCCAGACCTGCGCGATGACGACCGATGGCGAAACCAAGCTGGCTGGAGGCGGGCCCCGGCAGCAGTTGGCACAACGCCAGCAAGCGGGCAAATTCGGCCTGTGTCAGCCAGCCGAGCCGCTGGACGAAGGTGCGCTGAAAATAGCCGATATGAGCGGCCGGGCCGCCAAAACTGATGCATCCCAGCCATAAAAACTGAACAAATACCTGTCCCACGCTCTTCTCCCTCATCCCTCTTCTCCCGATGGAGAGGAGATATTATGACAGCGCGATGATCGTTTTATGACAATCAGGCTGATCCGGCCGACACCATTGGCACATCACCCGGCAGATAGCAGCGTCCCGCCAGCCAGCAGGCGATGGATTGGCGGCTGGCGTCGAAATGGGGCTCGGGCAACTCGCGCGGATCGCACCAGACCCAGCCTTCGCACTTCTCCGGCTCCAGCAGTTGCGGTTCGCCATCGGCTCGGGCGTACAGTGTCACCGAGATATAGTGCAACCCGCTCTCGCGCCATGTCTCCAGGTTGTTGGTCACCGCTACCACCTCGGGCCCATGGATCTCAAGTCCCGTCTCCTCGGCAACCTCGCGGATCGCCGCCGACTCGAAGCTCTCCCCCAACTCCAGATGGCCACCCGGGATCGACCAGTAGGGGGCATGGCTCCCTTTGCGTTTGCCAAGCAGCACCTGGCCTTGGGCGTTGGTCAGGATGACGCCGACCCCGACGCGGGGATAGAGAGTGGACATGAAAACGCTCCTTCAATCAGGCAGTAAAACGGCCCCACCTTAGGCCCAAGAAGGGCACAGGGCAAGCCCCGGCTGCACGGCACCTGCGCCTGTCGGTGCCCCCTCCCCTTGCCCCTGAACCGGTTATCACTGATGCTGGGGTGTGAAGCCCGGATGGAGAGGTCATCCCCATCCTCTCAGTCCCCCATCACCCCGAGGAGTCCGCCATGAAAAAATTGCTCCCCCTGTGCGCCCTGCTGCTCACGGCTTGCCAAACCACGCCGCCCCCCAACTCGCTCGCCATCGATGATGCTGACGCCTGGCAGGCCATTTGCAAAGATGGCACCCGGGTTCGCGCCGTGGTGGCAGAGGGGATCTGTGGGGATCATCGCGGGGTAGCCATGTGGACGAATAAGCCAAGAGCTGAACGGATGGCAGAAGAAGCCGCCAAATAGTGTGATCCAGGCACCATAAAATGACACTACCGGCCAATTGGCCGGATTTTTTCGCGATCTCGCCAGCACTTTGCCACCTTGTTCATGGTGCGCTCAGTTTTCTGTTCCCATACTGGCCCTACAGTTCCAAAAGAGGAGAGACAAGATGCAAACATCCATCGTCGGGCTCTCCATTCTGTGGGGGCTAGCCAGTTTTGGTGTTCAGGGGGATTTCATCGAGAGCCGTGATTCCGTTGCGCCATCCTGGCAAGCCGAGTCCAGAGTGGAGATGGAAGGTTATCTGATTGAATCGCTTGGCGAAGATCGCTGGCTGTTCGACAACGGCAGCGAGAGCCTGCTGGTCTCCCTGCCCGAGGGGCAGTGGGTGCCGACCGGCGAGCGGCTGCGGGTCAGCGGCGAACCGCAGCAGGAGCAGAGCGGCTGGCTGCTGCAGGTGGAAGACATCAGCCAGGTCAGCGTCTGACAGCGGCAGTTGCCCCGTCACCGCGACAGCTAATCCAGACCCGATAACCACTACCGAATAACCAAGAGCGAATAGCAAAAGAGGAGGCCACTGGCCTCCTCTTTCTGTTTATATGAGCGGTTTGCGCGGGCTCACCCCAGATGGTTGAGCGGCAGCGCCGTCTTGTGCTTGATGCGGCGCAGCACGAAGCTGGAGCGCACTCCGGTCACCCCCGGAATATGGGTCAGCTTGTCCAGCAAGAAGTGCTGATAGTGCTCCATGTCGCGCACCACCACCTTGAGCTGGTAGTCGGCATCGTTGCCGGTGATGAGATCACACTCCAGCACTTCGGGCAGTTCGCTGATGGCGCGGTCGAAATTCTCGAACCGCTCGGGCGTGTGTCTGTCCATGGAAATGTGAATGTAGGCGGTGAGGGTGAGGCCAAGCTGGCGGGCGTTGAGCAGAGTAACGTGGGTGTCGATGAGACCGGCATCCTCCAGCGCCTTGACCCGGCGGGAGCAGGGGGACGGGGAGAGCCCCACCAGCTCGGCCAGTTCCAGATTGCTGATGCGGCCATTCTCCTGCATCAGCTCGAGAATATGTCTGTCTATGCGATCAAGTTTCAGCATTTACCCTTCCTCGTTGCAATGACTAATCCACTTTTCCTAGATTAAGGGTGAACTATTGCAAAAACAACCGAAATAAGTGGTTACTTTGCAACCACTCACCGGCACGGGAGGGATACTATGGTTACATCTTCCGGTGGCAAAGCAGATACCTGACCGGGTCTCTGCGGTGAAGGACCTTACCGGGTCAAGAGCCCCATCAGCCGTCTTACCTTATCGGGAAATGACGGGCTGGAACGAGAGAATCCCCTCCCCGAAGGCAACAAAGCAGGCATCCCGGCGCCTGCTTTGTTGTTTTTGGGCGTTTGACGAAATCAGAGCGCGGGCGGCGTGATACGATAGAGGCAGCGATGCGCCCCCTCCAGCAGATATTGCTCCCGCTCCACCGTCGCCGGCGCCAGCAGCTGGCGAAACAGCGCCAGTTCGCTGCGACAGAAACCGCGGCAGGTGCGCGCCGCCGCACAGATGGGACAGTGGCTCTCCCACAGCAGCCAGCTGCCATCCTCTTCGCGGCGGATCTCCGCCATATAGCCCTCGCGAGTGCGCAGCTCCTTGAGCGCCGCCAGCCGGCCAGAGAGACCATGGGACCCCAGCACCTCCTGATAGCGAGCAAGCATCTGCTGCTCCCGCTGCTGGATCAGCCGCTCCATCCCCTCCTCGCCAAACAGCTCGCGCACGTTGTCGATCAGCTGCACTGTCAGGTCGCTATGGCTATCGGGGAAGCGCTGCCAGGCCTGCTCGGTGAGCTGCCACAGCCGCACGGGACGACCGCGCCCGCGAGCCTCGTCGTTGAATGTGACCCACCCCTCCTGCTCCAGTGCGAGCAGGTGCTGGCGGGCGCCCATGGAGGTCATCTGCAACTGCTCCCCCAGCGCGGCGGCGCTCTGCGGGCCATGGCTCTTGAGCAGAAACAGGATCTTGTCGGTGCTTGCGTTCATGACCCCATTATGGGGAGCCCCCTTTATTAAATCAACGATTCACTTTACTTAATCCCGTCTATGAATCAGCATAAATAAACAAATAACTTTACTTAATGGGTGCAACATGGAGAAACACGGGCACAAAAATCCCCTCTGGGTGCTGGTCATGACGGTCACGCTGGCAGTCGCGGGCTTCAGTCTCCCCTCCCCGGTATTGGCACCCTTGCTGCTGGATCCGGCGCAGGGGATGCTGACGCCGGAAGCCTCCGACTGGAGCCGCAAGGTGTGGCTGGGGGTCATCATGGGGCTCTATCCCCTGTTCCAGCTGGTGGGCAGTCCCTGGCTCGGTCGCCTCTCCGATCGCTATGGCCGCAAGCCACTGCTGTTGCTCTCGCTGGCGGGGGTTCTGGCAGGCTATGCCCTGATGGCACTCGGTATCGCCTGGCGCTCACTCCCCCTGTTGCTGCTCAGCCGGATGGTGGAGGGGCTATGCAACGGCAACATCGCCATCGTGCAGGCGATGGCGGCGGATCTCGCCGGCAAGGAGCACAAGGCGCGCAGCTTCGCCTGGATCAATATCGGCATGAATCTGGGCTGGATAGTGGGGCCGGTGATCGGGGGCTACGCCGCGGTGATCTCGGGGGATTACAGTCTGGCCGCCTGGCTGGCGGTAGGAATGACCCTGATCAACCTGCTGCTGGTCTACTGGCTGATCCCCTATCGTCCTCCGGTGGCGGCCACCCGTCAGACTGCGACCCTCTCCAGCCGCCAGTTGCTGATGCAACCGGCCCTGCTGCCCTACTTCGCACTTACCCTGATCAGCTATGGCGCCGTGCAGCTCTATTTCACCTACTTCAATATCTGGCTGGTGGAGCGGCTGGCGTGGGATCCGGCCCAGCTGGCGCAAGCGGCGGTGCTGGTGAGTTTGCCCATGATGGCGGGCTCCTGGCTCGGCTCTCGCATCGCCCGCCACTGGCGCGGCAGCTCCCTCGGCATTGTCGGCCATCTGGTGATGGCGAGCGGCATGCTGCTCTTTATCCTGCCCGTGCACTGGTGGGGGCTGGCGCTTACCTTCGTTCCCGCTGGCATCGGCATGAGTCTGGGGGAGCTGGCCACCTCGGTGGCGATCTCCAACCGCAGTCACCCGGAGCAGCAGGGGCAGGCGATGGGGCTCTACCGCGCCCTCGCCGTGGGCAGCGAGATCCTGGCGGTGCTGCTCGGCAGTCTGGTGCTGCTGGCCGGTACCGAGTGGCCCTTCTATCTCGCCACCCTCTGCTCCCTTGCCAGTGCCGCCGGTTTCTATCTGCTGCGTCGCCGTGCCGACCGTCGTCAACAGCTGGCCAGCTGCACCTGAGCCACGAAGGGATCACAGTTCGGCGCTTCGGCTGCGGGCAAGACTTGCATCGGGGCGCTGGGTCTGGGACGGTAAGGCTCTTTGCGGATTTGTTCGATGCTGGAGGAGCTATGAGTGAGTACAAGGCCATCGCGCTCGATATGGATGGCACCCTGCTGACCCGTGATCACAAGATCTCGTCGGCCACCCGGGCAGCACTGGCGCAGGCCCGCGCCCACGGCATCAAGGTGCTGCTGGTCACGGGGCGCCACTATATGACGGCGCGCCCCTTTCACCACGAGCTGGCCCTCGATACCCCCCTCATCTGCAGCAACGGCGCCTATCTCTATGATCCGGTGCAAAACCGGATCATCAGCGGCGACCCGCTGGCGGCCGCCCCGCTTACCGAGCTGCTGGCCGCGGTCGAGGCGCAGCAGATGGGCGCCCTGTTCCACCTGAGCGAGGGCATTGGCTACATCGGCTGTGAAGAGCATGTCACACGCATCCGCCACTGGTCGGCCAATCAGCCGGACCACCTCAAGATCGCCCTCCACCCGGTCGAGGAGCTGGCAGGCTGGCTCGACAACCCGGTCTGGAAACTGGAGCTGTTCAATCAGGATCCGGCGCGCCTGCACACCTTTATGGGCAAGGTGGTCGAGCAGATGCCCTTTACCCGCGACTGGGCGGCCCCCTATGCGGTGGAGCTGGTACAGCCCGGTTGCAGCAAGGGCAACCGGCTGGCCCAGTGGGCGGCCAGCGAAGGAATTGCGATGGAGCAGGTGGTGGCGTTTGGTGACAACAACAACGACATCAGCATGTTCGAGCAGGTGGGGCTGGCGGTGGCCATGGGCAATGCGGCGCCGCAGATCCAGAGCCATGCCCATCGGGTCACGGCCGACCACAACGAAGATGGTATCGCACTGGCACTGCAGCGCTGGGTACTGCCCTGATCTGACAAGGTGCAACATGGCCAGCACGCGGGCTGGCCATGAAGAGAGGGATTAACCGCCGAAGGAGAACTGGATCACCCGATCCGGATAGCGCAGACGGTTGTACTCCCGGCGCAGGGATTCGTAGTGGCGAATGGCCCGATCGCGCTTGGCGCGGTAATAGTCACGCTGTTCCGTGTTGGTTTCGTTGCGGATGCTGCGCTCCAGCGTATCGATATCCCGCTCGGTACGCTCCAGCTCGTCGCTGATCTCCCGCAGGCGGGCAGCCAGTTTGTACTCTTCGTAGCCACGCTGATACTGCTTGAGGAAGCTGGCATCATTGGGGCATACCCCCAGATAGGCCTGCCCCTCCTTGCCCTTGCTGTAGGCCAGCTCGGGAATGCAGTAGAGCTCCAGCCCCTTGTCGTAGCCCCGCTTCCACTCGGCTTCATCCACTTTGAGTCCATATTCGCTGCAAGAAGAAACGTAGTCGCGGGTCGCCTGACGGGTTTTGCCTTCCGATCCATCCTGATAACCCAGGTTGTACCAACTCATGGTACGGCACTCATCTTCTGACAGGGCACTGCATCCCGCCAGCAATACCGGCAGGGTCAGCAACAGGATTTTGGGGGACATGAACAGACTCCGGAAAAGATAGTGAGCGGCATTCTAGAGAGGATAAAAGGCCATAACAAGGGATGCGCACCCGTGCGGTCTGGCGCGGTTTATTTGATGTTTTTGTCACTATTCAACGCCGTGCCAGACGGGCGGCCAACCCGCTTTCCTTGTTATCAGGCGCAAGGTAAACTGCGCCATCTTTTAACTGGCGCGCAACAAAAACAATGAAAGTCCTGACCGTCGATTACCGCTCACCCGATGCGGCCCAACGCTTCACCGAATCCCTGCGAACCACCGGCTTTGGCGTGCTGACCAACCACCCCATCCCGAAAGAGCTGGTGCAGTCCATCTACGACAACTGGTATCGCTTCTTCATGAGCGAGCAGAAGCAGGATTTCCTGTTCAACCGCGAAACCCAGGATGGCTACTTCCCGCCCTCGGTCTCCGAGGTGGCCAAGGGCCATAGCCAGAAAGATATCAAGGAGTACTTCCACATCTACCCCTGGGGCCAGATGCCGGAAGAGCTGAAGGAGCAGGCGATGGAGTACTATCGTCTGGCCAACGGTCTGGCCGCCGAGTTGCTGGGCTGGGTCGAGCAGTTCACCCCGGCCGATATCGCCACCAACTACAGCTGCCCCCTCTCCTCGATGATCAAAGAGAGCCATAAGACTCTGCTGCGGGTGCTGCACTATCCGCCGTTCGATGGCACCGAGGAACCGGGCGCCATCCGCGCCGCCGCCCACGAGGATATCAACCTGCTCACCATTCTGCCCGCCGCCAACGAGCCGGGGCTGCAGGTGAAGGGCTCCGACGACGAGTGGATGGATGTGCCGTGCGACTTTGGCACCCTCATTATCAACATCGGCGACATGCTGCAGGAGGCCTCTCGCGGCTACTATCCCTCCACCACCCACCGCGTCATCAACCCGACCGGTGGCAGTGCCGCCAAGTCACGTATCTCGCTGCCGCTGTTCCTCCATCCGCGCCCGGATGTGGTGCTCTCCGAGCGCCATACTGCCCACAGCTACCTGATGGAGCGGCTGCGGGAACTCGGGGTGATCTAGTCCGCCGACGAGCCGTTGTCAGAGACCAAACCGGAGCAATCTCGCTCCGGTTTTTATTTGGTGGCAGGATTGGGCAAAAAACAGAATTAAATTAGCCAATCATGCCAATAAATCGCATTTACACCTGATAACCGTCGTAGTGATTGCGCCGTGACCTCCGTAACATGAGCGCCATTCTGCCCCTGCCCAGGGGCGCTCGATTGGAGTTCTTATGAAGCAGTCCCAATGGTCATCCCGACTCGGCTACATCCTCGCCGCAGCAGGTTCCGCGGTCGGTATCGGCGCAATCTGGAAATTCCCCTATGTCACCGCAGTCAACGGCGGCGGCGCCTTCCTGCTGGTCTTTCTGCTGTTCAGCTTCACCCTGGGGGTGGCGGTACTGATGGGGGAGACCCTGCTCGGCAGCATGAGTCGCCGCGGGGTAGTCGGTGCCTTCTCCGATCTGCTCGGCAAACAGTGGCGCTGGGTTGGGGTAATGGGGGTGATCTCTACCCTGCTCATCTACTGCTTCTACAGCGTGGTGGGCGGCTGGACCCTGGGTTATACCGGCATGGCCATCTCCGGCGATCTCAACCATGGTGATGCAGCAGCCCTCACCGCCCGCTTCAATGACTATGTCAGCGGCGACGTCTGGCCAATCCTCACCCACCTGCTGTTTGCCGCCCTCACCTGGATGGTGGTGCAAGGCGGCATTCAGAAAGGGGTGGAGCGCACCTTGCGCTGGATGATGCCGGCCCTGTTCCTGATGATCCTGATGCTGGTCGCCTTTGGCCTCACCCTGCCCAATGCGATGGCGGGAGTACGTCACTTCCTGATGCCCGACTTCAGCAAGCTGGGGATGTCTGGCGTGCTCGATGCCATGGGGCTGGCCTTCTTCTCCCTCTCCATCGGTCTGGGCATTCACACCACCTACGGCGCATATCTGCCGACCAGCGAAGGGGTTGGTCGCTCCAGCCTCTGGGTGGTACTGCTGGCCAGCATGGTGGCAGTACTGGCAGGTTTGATGATTTTCCCGGTGCTGGCTTCGACCGGTATCGATCCCGCCTCCGGGCCCGGCCTCACCTTCATGACCATGCCGGCGGTGTTTCAGCTACTGCCATTCGGTCAGGTGCTTGAGGTGATCTTCTTCGCCCTGCTGGTCTTTGCGGCACTCTCCTCGGCCATCTCCCTGCTGGAGCATTTGCAGTGCTTCCTGTGCGAGACCTGGGGCTGGTCACGCCGCACGGCCTGTAGCGCCATCACTGGATTCGTCATGGCTAGCGGTGTTCCGGTCAGCCTGTCGTTTGGCCCGCTGCAACACGCAACCCTGTTTGGCAAAACCATTTTCGAGCTGCTGGACTTTGTCACCTCCAACCTGATGATGCCGCTGTTCGGCCTGATGCTGACGCTGCTGCTGGGCTGGAAGCTGGGACGCAAGGCGTTGCCGCAAGGGATTGCCAGCCACTGGCATCACTTGCTGATGAACTGCTGGCGCTGGATTGCCCCCTTGCTGATCGGCGGGATCTTGATTCGCGGTCTGGTGTGACAGTTACTCTTCGCGGGTGGGCTCATCGGCTCGCCCCTGGGCGGCTCTGACAGCCTCCAGAGCATGCTGCCAGCGGGTGATCTCGGCATCATCCGTTCCCTTGGAGAAGACAATATAGAGACCGGCCTGATGGAGTAGCACTCCACTGCTGACGATGCTGCGCCGGGATAACCCCATCTTGTCGAGGGTGGCCTCCATCACCAGCTCCGCCATCGGCAAGGCATCGATCTTGCCCAGCATCAGCCGCTCTATCGCCTCCCCTACCGTCTTGTAGCGCACCAGATTGGTGTAGCCCTCATGGGTCAGCCGCACATCATCGGCGTTACCCAGCACGACCCCCACTCTGGGCAGATCCCGCAGCTGTGCCAGCGAGGTCAGCGGGTGGCGACTATCCGGCGCCTGATAGATAAAGACCCGATTGATAAAGAGCGGGCCAACCCATTTGAAATGGGACTCCCGCTCCGGGAGCCGCTGTACCACGAACAGTCCATAGCCGGGCTCGACCCGTGCCAGCGCCAGCGCCCGCTTGAGCGGGTAAATCCGCACCGGATAGCGGGTGCCAAGCTCCTCCTGCACCTCATCGATCAGGCGAATGGCAAATCCGTCGAGCTTGCCGTCGTGGTATTCGGTAAAGGGGGGTAAGTCGTGACTCAGCAGGGTTAATCCGGGCTGCGCCGACACACTCAGGCTGATCAGCAACCAGGGCAGCACCATCCATCTCATACGACATCCTGTCTCATCGTTGTTCCCGTCAGCGCCATGTAGCGGTCACTAGTTCCAGAAGAAGCTACGTCGATTATCGCCCAGTAAATAGCCACAAGGTAGAAAAGATGCTGCCCTGCGAGGTTCCCCACATTGAGTTGTACGTACAGTCAGAGTGGTGACAGCGGCACACATAAAAAATTTTTGATTTTATGTGTCAATTATTCTTTCCATGGTTTAGGCTGTTTCCTCATTCATTGGTCAGGTTGTCACCTCATGTCTGCCATCCTCGTGCTGTTTGGTCGATTTTTTAGCTCGCAAGAGAGGTGACCTTGTACGCACAGTTTTTCTGAATGTTCATTGCAAAGGTCGCCTCAGGCGGCCTTTTTTATGGTCTGTCGTTTATTGCTACAGAGGAGTATTGCTTCGATGTCGTGTTACCCGGAGGTTGTATGAGCCAGGTTCAGTGGTCTTCCCGTCTCGGTCATGTGTTGGCCGCAGCAGGCACAGCGATTGGCCTTGGTGCCATCTGGAAGTTTCCCTATGTGACCGCCACCAATGGCGGTGGTGCCTTTCTGCTGGTGTTTCTGCTGTTCAGCTTCACCCTGGGGGTAGCAGTACAGGTCGGCGAAACCCTGCTCGGCAGCCATAGCCAACGCGGGGTGCTCGGCGCTTTTCGCAAACTGGTAGGGCCGAACTGGCGCTGGATGGGGTATATGGGGATTGCCTGCGGCTTCTTTATCTACAGCTTCTACAGCGTGGTGGGCGGCTGGACCGTGGGTTACGCCGCGCTGGCGATGGCTGGCAAGCTCAACCTGAGCGAGGGGAGCGCCCTCACCGCCCTGTTCAACGGCTATGTCAGCAACCCCTGGTGGCCGGTGCTGACCCATCTGATTTTCGCAGGCCTGACCTGGTGGTTCGTGCAGGGGGGTATTCAGAAAGGGGTTGAGCGGGCACTGCGCTGGATGATGCCCGCGCTCTTCATCATGATGTTGCTGCTGGTGGGGGTTGGTCTCTCCATGCCGGGCTCCATGGCGGGTGTGCGCCAGCTGCTGCTGCCGGACTTCTCCATGCTGACCGGCCAGAGCGTGCTGGACGCGCTGGGGCTGGCCTTCTTCTCCCTCTCCATCGGGCTCGGGGTACACACTACCTATGGAGCCTACCTGCCCAATAGCGAAGGGGTGCTGCGCTCCGGGGTCTGGGTGGTCACACTGGCAAGCCTTATCTCGGTGCTGGCAGGCTTGATGATCTTTCCGGCGCTGGCCTCTACCGGCATAGACCCCACTGCCGGGCCGGGTCTCACCTTTATGGCCATGCCCGCCGTGTTCAGCCATCTGCCGTTCGGTCAGGGGCTGGGGGTGGTCTTCTTCCTGTTGCTGCTGGTCGCAGCCCTATCCTCTTCCATCTCCATGCTGGAGCATTTGGTGCGCTTCACTACCGAAGAGTGGGGCTGGTCGCGTCGTGGCGCCTGCCGGGTACTGACCCTGCTTATCATGGTCTCCGGCATTCCGGTGAGCCTGTCGTTCGGCCCATGGAGCGATCTGACCCTGTTTGGCAAGACCATCTTCGAGTTGCTCGACTATCTGACCTCCAACCTGATGATGCCGCTGTTTGGTCTGGTACTGACCCTGCTGCTTGGCTGGCGATTGGGTGATGCCATATTGCCTGCGGGCCTGTCACCCGCCCTGCGTCTGGCGCTGCTCTGGTGCTGGCGCGTGGTGGCGCCGCTGCTGATCAGCGGGATCCTGATCCGCGGGATCATGTAGCACCTGGCGCATCTTTGCGGGCAGGCCTTGGCCTGCCCTTTTTATTGCTGGCGTTTGCTTTAACAGGCGTTCATATGAGCAGCATCACAATGGACAGGAGTGAAGTCAGTGGCCGTCGAACAATCTAGGAAGAGCAGGATGAAGAAGGATCGGTGTGGCAGAGTGGCACTATAAGAGGTGGTGCTCGGCTCGCCACAACGGCAACAGAAGAAGCTGGAGTACTGAATTTCAGGCAAAAAAAATCCCCATCTGAGTGGGGACTTTCTCTGCAACCGCAGCTGATATCTCAGCCTTGCTTGCGAATATGGTGGTCGTTACTGGGATCGAACCAGTGACCCCCTCCTT
>NZ_JRJY01000019.1:0-547 GCF_000801015.1 Aeromonas sp. ZOR0001
ATGCCAGTCAGTTAAGCCTGACTGGCATTGTTTTTATTGGCTTTTTTCACCGCATACTTTTGTGGTCTTGCCTTCACACTGCGGGGATAACTCCGCCTCCTTCGCTCCGGTAATACAAACTGCCCCGCCTGCTTATCCAGCTCTGCCACCCGCTTCGGGATACTCCCCGGTGACAGGTACGGCATGTAGCTCAGTTCATGGATGAGGTACACCGATGCCATGTGAAAACTACACTGACTCGCCGTGTATCCATTCAGGCTCGCCGCCATCTTTACCATCTGGCTGCGCAGCAGGTTGTAAGCCAGCAACACGCCCCACAGCTCTTGCCGTATCCCCGCCGCCTTCTTGCTGCGCAGGGTCAGCCGGTGTTGTTGCAGGCTGTGCTTCATCTCCCGATAGCCCAACTCGATTTCCCAGCGCTGGCTGTAGAGCTCGACGATGTCAGCGCCCGGGAAACGCATCGGGTCGACCATTGAGGTCAGCACTTGGCGCGCCTTGCCGTTGATGTTGCGGGTCAGCAATCGAGCTTCCACCGTGTCCGGCAGGT
>NZ_JRJY01000130.1:0-10453 GCF_000801015.1 Aeromonas sp. ZOR0001
AGGTGCGGCAGGTGCGGCAGGTGCGGCAGGTGCCATAGTACTCTGAGGCCCTTGACCACGACCATGCAATTCATCAAGCAAGCGTTCAAACTCATCATCATCGATAAGCTCGTCCACCTCTTTTTGCACCGACTTCAGAGGATTCACCTCTGGCGCCCCCATGTGCTGTCCCTGGCCATGGAGCTGGTCCAGCAAGGCCTCAAACTCATCATCGGTGATATCGCCAGAGCTACCGACTATCGGGGCTACTGCAGCCGTCTTGGTCGGAGCCCCACCCACGCCGTGGAGCTCGTCCAGCAGACGCTCGAATTCGTCTGCAGAAATTTCATCGATCGAGCCGCCGCCATTGACAGGAGCAGGCTCGCTGCTGATGGCTGCAGGTTCAACAACTTCTGGAGCAACGTCTTCAACAACTACCGGTGCTGCAGGTTCAGATTCTACAGCCGCAGCCACACTGGTAGCAGTGCGCAGTTGCTCTTCCCCTTCTGGCTTGCACAACTCATGGAGGTCATGAAGCAAATCATCTGACGCAGGGCTGGGTGCTTCGCGATTTTGAACCTGGGCGAACATGACATTGATGGCATCCAGCGCTTGCAGGATCACATCCATCAGCTCCGCAGTAACGGTTCGCTTGCCATTACGCAAGATATCGAACACGTTTTCCGCACCGTGGCATACATCAACCAGTTCACCGAGCGACAGAAAACCTGCCCCCCCTTTCACGGTATGGAAACCGCGAAAGATGGCATTCAACAGGTTCTTGTCATCGGGCCGCTTTTCCAAGTCGACCAGTTGTTCAGACAACTGTTCCAATATTTCGGATGCTTCGACCAGAAAGTCTTGCAGTATGTCTTCATCAACTTCGAAGGCCATGCGTCACTCCATTAGAATCCCAAGCTAGACAGCAGATCGTCCACATCATCCTGACCATTGACCACATCGGCACGAGCCTCGGGGTTCATGATAGGGCCCTCTGCTTCAATCCCGTTGACAGGAATACTACGAGTTGAATGCTCAGCAGAAGCCTCACCAAACATGGTCAGCATTTCTATTAATTTTGTTTCAACTTCCTGAACAAGCTTGATGACCTTGCGGATCATCTGACCTGTCAAATCCTGAAAATCTTGTGCCATCAGGATTTCTGTCAGCAGTTGCCGTAATTTATCGGCATCAGACTCTGAAGCCTTAATAAAATCATCAAGTTGGTGACATAAGGATTTGAACTGCCCCACGCTCATGTCACGAGACATCAGGGCATTCCAGTTCGGCATCACCAGCTGGATATTGTCATTCAGGCGATCCGCTATCGGCAAACTGGCTTCCACCGCATCCATTGTGCGATTGGCCGCTTTGTCGGTCATATCGATAACGTAGCTCAAGCGCTCCCGAGCATCGGGAATATCATGAGTAGCCAAATCTGGAATACGGGGATCAAGGCGAAATTCTTGAAGTGAATCATGCAGTTGTCGGGTCAGCTGACCTACTTTTTCAAACAGATCTGCTGCGTTGGGGGCACACACTTCGGCAAGCAGTTCATCGGCCAGCTCAAATTCGCCTTGCTCCAGATGAGCAACAAGCATCCTTGCCTGGTCGAGCGAAATCATTGCTCTCGTTTTGGCCATCATCCCTGCAGCTCCTTAGCCAATTCGTTCGAAAATTTTGTCGAGTTTCTCTTTGAGCGTTGCTGCGGTGAAGGGCTTGACGATGTAACCGTTGACGCCAGCTTGGGCGGCTTCAATGATCTGCTCACGTTTGGCTTCAGCGGTTACCATCAGTACCGGCAGATGCTTGAGCTTCTCATCGACACGGATGGCTTTAAGCAGGTCAATACCTTGCATGCCAGGCATGTTCCAGTCGGTAACTACAAACTGAAAATCACCATTTTTCAGCATCGGCAGCGCTGTATTGCCGTCATCCGCCTCATGGGTATTGTTGAATCCCAAGTCGCGCAGCAAGTTCTTGATAATCCGGCGCATCGTTGAAAAATCGTCAACAATGAGGATTTTCATGTTCTTGTCCAAAATTCCCTCCTAAATAGCCACCAGAGTGGCTCACTTACATGATGCTAAAAACGGGTTGTGTCGTGCGGATTATGCCTTAGAGTTTCATCTCAGTGTAGCCAGTACAAACACTTATAGATGCCAATCTCTCAAACGAGCACGCAATCTGTGCATTGCCTGACTGTGGATCTGGCTCACACGCGACTCGCTGACATTCAAAACCTCGCCAATTTCACGCAAATTCAGCTCTTCATCGTAGTAAAGAGAGAGAACCAAAGCTTCTCTCTCTGGTAGACGACCAATTTGCTCGGATAATTGAATCTGAAATCGCTCGGCAGCCAATTCATCGAATCCCGAGCCTGAAGGGGCGTCATCGGGGTTGCCGATCACATCCTCGCTGACACCCAAATCTTCGATGCCGATAATTTTGCCGCAGGAGACGTCTTGCAGCATCGCATGGTAATCAGCGATGGAGACCCCCATCTCGGCAGCAACCTCGGTATCTCGCGCGTCACGCCCGTGAGTCTGCTCGACACTCTCGATCGCCTCTGCAATAGCGCGACTGTTGCGATGCACAGAGCGGGGTACCCAGTCACCACGCCGGATCTCATCCAGCATGGCGCCTCGGATGCGGATCCCGGCATACGTCTCGAAGCTGGCCCCCTTGCTACCGTCAAAGTTGCGGGAGGCTTCAAGCAGCCCAATCATACCTGCCTGGATCAGGTCATCCAGCAAGACACTGCTGGGCAGGCGAGCCAACAAATGCTGGGCAATTCGCTTGACCAGGGGAGCATGACGCTCCACCAGCACGTAGGAATCCTGATGACGCAAGTACGCTTGGGCTTTATTCACGGGAACCTTCCTGTGTTGTGGCCGGTTTCTGCAACAAATTTTCCAGGAAAAACTCCAGATGGCCGCCCGGCTGGTTGGGAACCGGCCAGCTCGCCGCCTTATTGGCAAGGGCCCGGAACGCCAGTGCGGCCGGCGACTTGGGAAACGCCTCGACAATCAGCTTCTGCTTGCGCACGGCGGCACGCAGATTGGTGTCATAGGGTACACAGGCGACCAGCTCCAGCGAGGTGTCGAGGAAACGATCCGTGACCCGGGTCAGTTTGGCAAAGAGCTCCTGCCCTTCGCGCAGACTGCGCACCATATTGGCCACCACCTTGAAACGAAACACACCGTGATCTTTTGAGAGGATCTTGATGAGGGCGTAGGCATCGGTGATGGAGGTCGGCTCATCGCAGACCACCACCATGATGTCTTGAGCTGCTCTGGTGAAGCTCAGCACCATGTCGGAGATCCCCGCCGCCGTATCCACCAACAGGATGTCGACCTGGGTCTTCATCTCGCTGAAGGCACGGATAAGCTCGGCATGCTGCACCGGAGAAAGCTCGACCATGGACTGGGTGCCCGAGGTCGCAGGCACGATCATCATGCCGTAGGGACCTTCGACGATGATATCGTCGATGGTGCATTCACCCGCCAGGACATGAGAGAGGTTGCGATGAACCCGCAGCCCCAGCATGACGTCGACGTTGGCCAGACCCAGGTCGGCATCCAGCACCATCACCCGCTTGCCTTGGGCGGCCATGGCTCCGGCCACGTTCAGGGTCACGTTGGTCTTGCCCACGCCACCTTTACCACCGGAAACGGCGATTACTTTTACTCGATTGTTTTGACGCATTTTGCGCAGACCACTCGCCTGATCCATATACATGTTACTCATAAAACTCCGAATCTTCGGCCTCGCCAAAGCCTGCGCCCCAGAAATAGGGCTCCTCTGTTTCTCGCTCCAGCGAGCCCATGGCAGCCCCGACGAGCTGCGCCGCATTGGCAACCTGAATATCTTCCGGAACCCTTTGTCCGTCAGTGATATAGCTGATGGGCAATGAATTCTGGATACACACGTTAATCACTTCGCCCAGATTCAGACTTTCATCCAATTTGGTAAGTATGCAGCCGCTTAATGGAATACGCCGGAAATGGTCAACCGCCTCCTGCATCACCCGACGCTGAGAAGTTGCCGACATCACCAGATAACTGCGGATCCGTACCTTGGCATTCTTGACCAGGGTATCGAGCTGCTCGGTCAAGCGGATATCCCGTTGGCCAACCCCGGCCGTATCGATAAGTACCAGCCGACGATGGCGGAACTGATAAAGGGCATTGGCCAGCTCTTCGGCATCACGCACCTGCCGTACCGGGCAACCCATGATGCGGCCATAGGTCTGCAGCTGTTCATGGGCACCAATCCGGTAGTTGTCGGTGGTGATCAGCGCCACTTGCTCGGCGCCATACTTCATGGCGAAACGGGCCGCCAGCTTGGCAATAGTGGTGGTTTTGCCCACCCCGGTCGGGCCAAGCAGCGCCACCGCGCCGCCCTGACGCATGATCTCGTCCTCGCTGATCTTGAGCTGGGCCGTCAACACCTCGGCCAACTGGGCCATCGCCTGATGGATGGACATATCTTCGGGGATCAGTCCCGCCAGTTGATCGGCAAAGGCATCATCAAAGCCGAGCTTCTTGAGCTCCTTGATCAGCAGAGCCCGCATCGGTTCGCGGCGCTCCACCTCTTGCCACATCAGCCCGGAGATCTGGTGCTCCAGCAATTTGCGGATGCTGGCCATCTCCTTGCGCATCCCCTCCATCTCCTGATCCCGCTGGGCAGGTTGAGGGGCGCGCTGGCCTGAGGCAATCCGGGCCTTGGGCTTGGCAGGTTCCGGAGCGGCGCCCCACTGCCCCTGCTCGGCCAATGTTCTGGGCGCTGCATTGGCAGCAGCCAAACCGGCCGATTGGGTATTGCCCATTGGCGCCCCATTGCCCGGCTTGAGCTTCTGCTGGCGCGCCAGCAAGGCGGCCAAGGTATCGGCATAATGTTCGTTTTGCTCCTTCGCCGGCGTCGGCTCGGGGCGGATCATCTGCCGTGCAGCAGACGAAATATTGACGCTCTCATCGTTCAGCTGACGGCGAACCGGCGCATCTTTGGGCCCCGGAACCTGGGATTGATAATCGACTGCGGCGACTATCTCTACCCCTCCGGTGACCTTCTTGTTGGACATGATGACGGCGTCAGGCCCGAGAGTCTCCTTGACCTCGGCCAGAGCCGTTCGCATATCCTTGGCAAAAAACCGCTTAATCTTCACCCGTCGTCTCCGCTAACTAGTTCTGCCCTACCGCACTGACGATGCGGATCTGCTTGTCGTCGGGCACTTCCTGATAAGACAGAACGCGCAATCCAGGAATGGCATTCTTGACAAATTTCGCCAGGGTATTGCGCAAGATCCCCGATGTCAGAAGCACGGCCGGTTGGCCTTCCAATTCTTGTCGTTGAGTGGCTTCCACCAGCGAACGCTGCATCCGCTCAGCCAGACCCGGTTCAATACCGGCACCATCACCGCCACCAGCCTGCAGGGATTGATGCAATATACGTTCCAATTCCGGCGCCAAGGTAATCACCGGCAGCTCGGGATCGGGGCCTGCAATCTCCTGCACAATCAGGCGACGCAGGGCAATCCGGCAAGCGGCCGTGAGCACTTCCGGATCCGGACTGCGCGGCGCGTATTCAACCAGGGTCTGCAGGATAGTGCGCATATCGCGGATTGGCACGCCTTCATTGAGCAAATTCTGCAATACCTTCACAAGGTTACCCATGCTGATCACTTCCGGCACCAACCCTTCGACCAGCTTGCTCTGATGTTTGCCAATCATATCGAGCAGTTGTTGTACTTCGTCATGGCCCAGCAGCAGAGCCGCATGGTTGGTCAGGATCTGGCTCAGATGGGTAGCCACCACGGTCGCGGTATCCACCACCGTATACCCCAGCGTCTGTGCCTGAGAGACCATCTCCTTGGCAACCCAGACCGCTTCCAGTCCGAAGGCGGGATCCCGGGTGGCTATCCCCTGGATCTGGCCGAACACCTGCCCCGGATTGATGGCCATCTCCTTATCATGGTAGACATTGGCCTCGCCGGTACTGACCCCCATCAAGGTGATGCGGTATTGGTTTGGCGCCAGATCCAGGTTGTCGCGAATGTGGACGGCCGGGACCAGAAAGCCCAGCTCTTGCGAGAGTTTCTTGCGCACCCCTTTGATCCGGTTGAGCAGTTCGCCACCCTGATTGCGATCCACCAGCGGGATCAGCTGATAACCCACTTCCAGCCCGATGATGTCCACCGGCATCACATCGTCCCAGCTCAGCTCTTTCTGCTCATGAGGTTGTTCGGCTGTGGCAGGCAGCAGCTCGCCCTTGGCCGCTTTGGCGGCTGCCAGCTTCTCGCGGCGCAGCAACCACCAAGCACCGGCAGCGGCGAGAGCCCCCAGACTCAGGAAGGCGAAATGCGGCATCCCCGGCACCAGTCCCATCATCAGCAGAATCCCGGCCGAGATGATCAGCGCCTTTGGATTGTCAAACAGTTGACCTAGCACCGCAGTTCCCATGTCCTGATCGGTATTCTGACGGGTCACTATGATGGCAGCGGCGATGGAGAGCAGCAGGGAGGGGATCTGCGCCACCAGACCGTCACCGATGGCCAACAGGGTATAGATCTCGGCCGATTCGCTGAAGGTCAGCTGGTGCTGCATCATCCCGATGATGAAGCCGCCGATGATGTTGATAAAGAGGATCATGATGCCCGCAATGGCATCCCCTTTGACAAACTTGGAGGCACCATCCATGGAGCCGTAGAAGTCGGCTTCCTGGGTCACGTCCTGACGACGCTTCTTAGCCTCTTCCTGATTGATGAGACCGGCGTTCAAATCGGCATCGATGGCCATCTGTTTGCCCGGCATCGCATCAAGGGTAAAACGGGCACTCACTTCTGCGATCCGCCCGGCACCCTTGGTAATGACCACAAAGTTGATGATCATCAGGATGGTGAAAACGATGATGCCGACCGCATAGTTGCCGCCGATCACAACGTTACCAAACGCCTCGATCACATGGCCGGCCGCCGCACTACCATTATGACCTTCCAGTAACACCACCCGGGTCGAGGCAACGTTCAACGCCAACCGCAGCAAGGTTGCGAGCAGCAGTACGGTCGGGAAGGCTGCAAATTCGAGGGGGCGGCGGGTATAGACGGATACCAGCAGCACCACGATGGAGAGGGCAATGTTAAAGGAGAAGAGCACGTCCAGCATCAGCGGCGGGATGGGTAACACCACCATGCCGAGCGCGGCCAATACCAGCAGAGGGGTGCCAAGGCCTTTGCCCAAAACTCCCCGGTACTCTTTGAACTGGCCCAATACTGCCTTGAATTCCATCGCGCTTCTCAATTTCAACCTGCTGGTGCCAGATTAAAGCAAACATCAAGCCAACAATGCAAGACATTGAAATGCAATGGATTTATTTTGACTACGTCAGAACTTTGTCATTTTCGATATTCGGTCGGAATGGGCAGATCTTTAGCCAGCGGCTGGGGACGGCGCCCCTGACCACGGCGGAATTTCTTGAGCTGGAAGACATAAGCGAGCACCTGGGCAACCGCCGCAAACAGCCCTTCCGGGATCTCGTGGCCCAGCTCGGTTGAGTGGTAAATAGCCCGGGTCAAAGCCGGTGACGGCATGATGGGGATCTCGTACTCTCTGGCGATCTCCCTGATCTTCATTGCAATTTCATCTGTGCCCTTGGCCACGACCTTGGGCGCGGCACCGGGTTTGCCCGCATCATACTTGAGCGCTACCGAGTAGTGGGTCGGGTTGGTGATCACCACATCGGCCTTGGGTACATCCCCCATCATTCGACGCATCGCCATCTGCATCTGCAACTGACGGATCTTGCCTTTTACCTCGGGCTTGCCTTCGCTGTCCTTGAACTCGTCCTTCACCTCCTGCTTGGTCATCTTGAGCTGACGCATGTGGTTCCACTGCTGGAACGGCACATCGATGGCCACGATGGGGAGCAGGGCACAGCAGAGGATGATCAACATCCAGAGAAACAGCTCCAGCGCATCGATAATGCCGCCGGGAAATCCCTCCATGGAGAGGTTTAGCAGGTGATTGAACTGGCTGGATAACATCCACCAGGCAAACAGGGTGATGAACACCACCTTGGCGATAGATTTGACCAGCTCGATCAGCGACTGCACCCCGAACATCCGCTTGATGCCGCTGAGTGGACTCAGCTTGCTCATCTTGGGCATCATGGCTTCGGTGGAGAAGTTCATCCCACCCATCAGGGTGTTGCCAATAAAAGCGGCAATCGCCACCAGCGCAAACAAGAGTCCCAGCGGAAGCACCAGTTCCCCCAGCAGCGCCGGCAGCATGGCGATCATGGCATTGGGATCAAACGCCTGTTCCCTGTCCAGGGTAAAGCCCATGGTGACTACCTTGATCATGGCAGTCGCCAGCGAGCCCTTGAGCATCAACAGGCCAAAGACCGCCGAGAGCAGAACGCTGGCGGTCCCCAGCTCTTTTGAACGTGCAATCTGCCCTTTTTCACGGGCCTGTTGCAGTCGTTTGCCCGTGGGTTGTTCGGTACGTTCCTGGTCGGTATCAGCCATGAGCGCCCCCGAAGCACTGGGTGTTGATCAGCTCGCAGCTAACCTCCTGCACCCGCTCCCACATGATGTCAAAGTGGCCGAGGAACCCGCCGATAGTGAGCCAGAGGATGAGCAGACCCGACATCATGCTGACCGCAAAACCGATACTGAAAATGTTGAGTTGCGGCGCAGCCCGGGTCATGACACCAAAGGCGAAGTTGATTAGGAGCAAAGCGACGATGGCTGAGAGCGACATCACCAAAGCAGCCTGATACATCACACCCAGAAACGCACTCAGGGTTTTCATGGATGAAACCGAGAGGCCGAGCTCGGAGACAGGCAGTGTCTCGAAACTAAGAATGACCAGCCGCAGCATCACCAGATGACCGTCCAGCGCCAGAAACACCAGGGTCGCCAACATCAGATAAAACTGCCCCACCACGGGGGCCGACTGGCCATTCATCGGATCCACCAGGGTGGCAAAACCCAGACTGGTCTGCATGGCGATGACCTGACCGGCCATCACGAAGCTCTCCATCAGAAACTGGGTCATCAGACCAAGGGCAATACCGATCAGCAACTGCTGGCCCAATACCAGAAAGCTGCCGGCCGAGAAGAGTTCAATGGGTGGCATTTTCGGAAGCAGCGGGGCAATCAGAAAGGTGATGGCCAAAGCCAGCCCCATCCGTACCCGCGCAGGAGCGAGGCGGCTGCCGAATACCGCCATCACCATCAGCAGGCTGCTCACCCGCGCCAGCGGCCAGAGGATGGAAGACAACCACTCCATGATCAGAGCGGTTGTGTAGGTCATCCCACCACCTCGGGGATTTGATTGACCATCAGTATGAAGAAGTCCATCAGACTCTGCATTCCCCAGTGAGCACCAATTCCCAAGGCTAGCAGGGTCACGATAAGACGGGGCAGAAAGCTCAGGGTCTGTTCGTTGATGGAGGTGGCCGCCTGAAAAATGGCTACCACCAGCCCGATTGCGAGACTGGGCAGGATCACGGCGCTGACCATGATATTGACCAGCCAGAGCGCCTCGCGAAAGACGTCGACAAAGGTTTCAGGACTCATGTTCGGGCTCCTTGCGCTCGACCGGCTAACCGGCACCCAGTCCGAAACTGTTGGCCAGTGACCCCAGAATGAGGTTCCAGCCATCCACCATCACAAACAGCATCAGCTTGAAGGGCAGCGAGACAATCATCGGCGAGAGCATCATCATCCCCATCGCCATCAGAATACTGGCGACCACCAGATCGATGACCAGGAACGGCAGGAACAGCATAAAACCAATCTGGAAGGCGGTTTTCAGCTCGCTGGTGACAAATGCAGGGATCAGCACTCGTAGCGGCACATCGGCAGGTTTCTCCACCTGCACGTTGGCGATCTCCATAAAGGTGTTGAGATCCTTGATCCGGGTCTGGGCCAACATGAACTGATGGATGGGCAACTCGGCCCGCTCCAGCGCCTCCTTTGCCTGAATGGTCTCGGCCAGATAGGGCTGCAACGCCTCATCATTGATGCGATCCAGCACCGGCGACATGATGAAGAACGACATAAACAGGGCGATGCCGATCAACACCTGGTTGGAGGGACTCTGTTGCAGACCTATTGCCTGGCGCAAGATACCCAACACCACAATGATGCGGGTAAACGAGGTCATCATGATCACCATGGCTGGCAAGAAGGAGAGCGCGGTCATCAGCGCCAGCACTTGCAGGGTCAGGCTGTACTCCTGAGAGCCATCCCCCATGGTCTTGACGGTCACCGCCGACATGGCGTCCTGTGCCAACGCAGGCCAGGAGCAAAACAGTGCTATCAGCAGGCTGACCAGCAGCCCCGTTTTCAGCCATAAGCCGTTAGCTTTTTTCATGCTTGCCCATCAATTTGCCAAGCTGCTGGGAAAACGCCTGCGGCTGGTTTTCGTCCAGCGGCTCCTCCAGCCGGTAGAGAAAGTTGACCTGCTGC
>NZ_JRJY01000130.1:10635-34004 GCF_000801015.1 Aeromonas sp. ZOR0001
TCGCCAGCTTGCTCTTCTTGAGCAGAAAGCCCAGCACCAAAATGAGACCGATCACTATCAGACTGGAGAGCAACCAGGAGCTCAGACTAGGCACGTTGGCAGATGCCGCTGTCTCGGCAAAGGCCGGAACAGGCAGCAATAACAACAGGAGGCGCATCATTTGAGCTTCTTGATCCGTTCAATCTGGCTGATGACGTCAGTCAGGCGGATACCGAACTTGTCGTTCACCACCACCACCTCGCCGTGAGCGATCAGGGTACCGTTGACCAATACATCCAGCGGCTCGCCTGCAACACGATCCAGCTCCACCACCGAGCCCTGGTTCAGCTGCAACAGGTTGCGGATGCTGATCTGGCTGCGGCCCACCTCCATGGCGATAGTGACCGGAATATCGAGAATGGTGTCGAGCTTGCGACGCTCCTCGGCACTGATGGGGGCATCATCTTTCAACTCTTCCAGCGGGGCTGGCTTGGCTTCCGCCGTCACCTGCTCCTCCAGAGCCGCAGCCCAGGCATCAGCCATCAGATCCTCTTCCTCAGTTCCGCTCATCTTGTTTCCTTATGCTACTTCGTGACCGTTTACCGTAATAAACCGTCAATTATCGCTGTTGATCTTCGATACTGCGCTCGAGCTCTTCCAGCTCGGCCTCGCCATCAATTCGTACCCCGCCCCGGGTCACCAGATGCATCTCCGTCTTGACCCCTTCAGGACGTTTGAGCTTGTCGGTGATCTTGAGCGCCACATTATCCTTGGTGCGGCCCATCTTGGCGTGGAAAGTGGGCAAGTCCTCCACAAAAACCAGCAGATTTTCCGGCATATCGACCGGAATGATATCGCCGGGTCGCAGCTCCATCAGTTCACGCAGGGTGAGTTCGGTCTCCAGCAGCTTGGCCCGCAGCTCCACCTTGACGTCCATGATCTCGTCACGCAGCGCCTTGCTCCAACGTACGTCGGTATCCCCCTTGTCACTCTGCACACCGGCATCCAGCAGCTCGCGGATCGGTTCCAGCATGGAATAAGGCATCGCCACGTGGAAGTCGCCACCGCCACCATCGAGCTCGATGTGGAACGAGCTGACCACGATCACCTCGGTCGGGCTGACGATGTTGGCCATCGCCGGGTTCACTTCGGAGTCGAGATACTCGAACCCCACATCCATCACCGGCGCCCAGGCATCCTTGTAATCCTCAAACACCAGTTTGAGCAGCATCTGGATAATGCGCCGTTCGGTCGGGGTAAATTCGCGCCCTTCAATCTTGGCGTGATAACGGCCATCGCCACCGAAGAAGTTCTCCACCAGGATGAAGACCAGTCGAGCCTCCATGGTGATGAGTGCCGTCCCCTTGAGTGGGCGGAACCGCACCATGTTGAGACTGGTCGGCACAAACAGGGTATGAACATACTCGCCAAACTTGAGCATCTGCACCCCGTTGATAGAGACCTCGGCGGTACGACGCATCATGTTGAACAGGCTGATCCGCATATGGCGGGCGAAACGTTCATTCACCAACTCCAGCGTCGGCATGCGACCACGGACGATGCGGTCCTGGGAGGAGAAGTCAAACTGGGCTACGCCGGGGTCTCCAGCGCCGCCTATCTCTTCCTCTTCGACATCATCGACACCGTGCAAGAGGGCATCAATTTCGTCCTGACTTAACAGATCGCTCACGCTTCACCTACTGCATTACAAAGCCGGTAAACAGCACTTGTTCGATAACGGGGGAAGAGACCAGGTCCTTGAGCACCCGACGGCACTCTTCCAGTGAATCCTTGCGCAGCTTCTCCTTGCCTTCAAAGGTCATCAGCTGTTCGGCACTGGCTGCGCTGAATACCCGCAGCAAGGTGCCTTCAATCAGGGGGATATTCTGTTTGGCCAGCGTCTCGTCGGCGGTACCGCGCACCATCAGCTGGATCTTGATCTGCACCAGTCGATCTCGCTGGGCACCTGCGACGTTGAAGACAAAGGGGCGCGGCATACCGACATAGAGGGAAGGTTTAGGCGCTTCCTCCTTGGGTGCGGCCTCGGCACCTTCCGCCGCTTCAGCGGGCGGTTTATCGGAGCCGGAGAGCATCAGGAAGGCGCCAACACCACCACCGCCCAGCAAAATTACCGCCAGGGCAATGATAATGATCAGCTTCTTTTTCTTGCCCGCAGCCGGGTCTTTTAGCGTCAACTCGTTATCGTCAGCCATCCCTTGTCCACCCTAGTCTCAAACTTGTTCGATATCATAAACTTACTCGGGATTGCATCAAGCATAGAAATCAATTCCGGAACCGTTTGTCGATTCCACCAGCAAACTGGGGTTGGAAGTGGTGAGTTCCCCTTCAACCAGCCCGTTACCGGACCGCTGCTGACCACTACTCTGACCTTGCTGCCCCTGCCCGTTAAAGGTGGGCTGGCCCTGTTGCTGCTGTTGTTGCGGCTGCTGCTGCACCTGCGTCTGACCAAGCTGGATCCCCTGCCCTGCCAGCATGTCACGCAGCCGGGGCATCGCCTGCTCCAGCATCTCGCGGGTCTGTCCATGTTGTACCACAAAATGGACGTTGGCCTGGCTGTCGGCTCCCATCTGGATCTGGATCTTCATCTTGCCAAGGCCGAGGGGGTCGAGCTGAATTTCCGCCTGTTGCAGTTTTTCGGCCAGCATCACATTGACCTTCTGGTGCAATTCGGCAGGCGCTTCCTGACTGGCCAGTTTCAAATGGGGTAAATTCTGCGGCTCACGGCGCAGCGTTGTCTCAGCGGCGGGCGCCCGGCTATCGGCTACCTGTGGCTGAGTTTGGCTGTTTTGGCCATGCTGAACAGTCTGGTTCTGGCTGATCTCACCGCTCGATGTCGCCGCAACCAGGCTCTTCTCCGCCTCACCGGCCTTCGGTTTTACCTCAAGCGAAACCGCTTTGCGCACCTCGTCGGTGCCGGTCACTTCCATCTGCTTGATGCCGGCTGAAATGGTCGACAGCGGCGCTTGCGGCCCTTGAGATTCAGCCTGTGCCAACACCTGCTGCGGCGCCACCATCACGGGGGCGGCAGCACTATCGGTCTGAGCCGTCGCAGTTGCCGTTACGCTGCTCTGGGCTGCGGCACTTTCTGCGGCACTCTGCGCCGTCGTCACGGGCGCCGAACCTTGATTGGCGGCGGTGGCTGGCTGCAGGCTTCCCTCGGCAGCACTCTTTTCTGCCCCCTTACCAGCTACCCCACTTCCATCCGCAGTTGCTGAAGTAGTTGCAGCGCCCGCCTCAGACTGCTTGAGTCCCTCGCTGAAGGCCTTGAGCGCAGCCCCCTGAGTCGCAGCTTGCGTCGCCTGCCCCTTGTTAGTCAAAGCATTGCTGGCGGCGAGATCGGATTTGCTGTCGCCAGCCTCTTTTGCAGCGAGTGACTCAGCGGATTTGGCGGTGCTTGCCGACTCATCGACCGGCAGCACCTTGGCCAGCTGGGCCATCCGCTCTGCCCCCGTGAGGGGCTTGGTGTGCTTGCCATCTGCTCCGAGGGTTTCGCCCTTGGCAGAGGCTTTCTCCCCGGTCTGCTCATCCGCAGTAGTGGCGGCATCTTCACCTTCAGAGGAGAGAACGGCAGCAGACGCATCGCCCTTCGCCACCACTCGCGCCGCGGAAGACGATACGGTGGTTTCTGGAGTCGAGTTGGCGGTCGTCGCCAGCGGCGACTGCGCCCCGGTCTGACCGGCAAGCTGTTGGGCAATCCTGGCAGCGGCAGGAGTCTGCTCGCTTTCATCAAGCGCAATCCCCTCCAGCTCACCCTCTTGCGGCAACGGATTGCCGTCTACCGCAGTGGCGCTCTGTTGGGCAGCCACCGCCAGCTGGGGCGTCACTAGCGAGGTATCGAGCTTGAGGGAGTCTTGCAGGCGCAGCAGAAAGTCGGTGGCAGGGACCTCCTCCACCTTGTTGTCGGCGTCAGGATCCTGCTCCTTGCCGGTCTCCTCTTTGGGAGAGGCGCTCTCGGTCGCCAAAGATTTGGCTGATCGGACATGGTTACCGCCCTGAGTGGCCTCGGCGGCGCCCTGTTCGCTGTTCCGGGCCTTGGCAATCAGGGTGGCGAAATCCCCCTTGCTGTCGCTGCCGGTTCCCCCATCGATACT
Organism: Aeromonas sp. ZOR0001; assembly: GCF_000801015.1. NCBI lineage: Bacteria > Pseudomonadati > Pseudomonadota > Gammaproteobacteria > Aeromonadales > Aeromonadaceae > Aeromonas > Aeromonas sp. ZOR0001. The sequence goes on from NZ_JRJY01000130.1 coordinate 14,727, forward strand.
TTTGCTCTCGACGGAACCGCTCAGAGGCGCTTTGTCCAACCCGTTGGCCGGAGCCGAAGGCGTTTGTGTCAACAGTGTCTGCATCATGATGGGATCCCTGAATTCTGGTGGCCCCCAAAGAGATGGCCGCCGACAATGTCCATATCAAAGCAAGTTACAGGCCAGATTGATGAAAACGTCGCAACATGGCGTACTCATCCAGCATCTTCTGCTCCTGACGCTGGGCTTTCTGCTGCTCGCGGCTCGCTTGCTTCTCCAGTAACAGCTCTACCGCTTTGCGCCGCTGCTGGGCCGCCAGCCACTCTTCACGGCGCTGTTCCAGCGCCTGACGCACCTGCAACACCCCTTCGTACTGCTGGGTCGCTGCCTGTTCGAGCTTGTTGATAAAGGCGTGATACTGGGTGTTTTGCTGGGGCGAAATCCCCTGCAGGCCGCGATCGGTCCACTGCTGGTGATAGATCTGGCGATACTGATTGAGGGCATTTTGCTGATCCATGAACAGCTTGAGATCCTGCTGCGCCTTCACCAGCGCCAGCGCACACTGCTGCTCCGCCTCCACCAGCCGATCGGCCAACAATACCAACCCTTTACTCATCGTCGACCTCTCTGTTACCGACCATCATCAGCGCATCAATGGCATCGCCACCATCTGCAAGGCTTGCAGGCCATCATCGTAGTGAATGACCTCGCGCATCCCCTGCTGCAAGAACTGATCCAGATAGGGTTTTTGAATGATGGCGCGGTCGATGCGCGGATCGGAACCCTGACTGTAGGCGCCGATGGTGATGAGATCCCGGTTCTGCTGATAGAGGGAGTAGAACTGCTTGAGGGTGCGCGCCAGATCCATATGTTCCGGCGAGGTGACCATGGGCATAACCCGGCTGATGGACTTCTCGATGTCGATGGCCGGATAGTGGCCCGCATCGGCCAGCTCGCGCGACAACACTATGTGGCCATCGAGGATCGCCCGCGCCGCATCGGCAATGGGATCTTGCAGGTCATCCCCCTCGGTCAAGACGGTGAAGAAGGCGGTGATGGAGCCCTGGCCGTCACTGCCGTTACCCGCCCGCTCCACCAGCGCCGGTAATTTGGCAAATACCGACGGTGGATAACCCTTGGTCGCTGGCGGCTCGCCCACTGCCAGCGCGATTTCACGCTGGGCCTGGGCATAACGGGTCAGCGAATCCATCAAGAGCAGCACATTAAGCCCCTGATCGCGAAAATACTCGGCGATGGCCAGCGCCGTTTCACACCCCTTGAGCCGCATCAGTGGCGAGGCGTCGGCGGGAGCCGCCACCACCACGGAGCGGGCTCTCCCCTCCTCTCCCAGAATGTCTTCGATAAACTCTTTCACTTCCCGGCCCCGTTCACCGATGAGGCCGACCACCACCACATCCGCCACCGAGCCGCGAGTCATCATGCCCAGCAGCACCGATTTACCGACACCGGAACCGGCAAACAGCCCCATCCGCTGGCCCTGACCCACCGTCAGCACGGCGTTGATGGCGCGTACCCCCACGTCCATCGGCTGATGGATCGGGCGGCGAGAGAGCGGGTTGATGCGGTGCTGGGCAAACTGCACGGTCTGGGAGGAGAGAATGGGGCCGAGCCCATCGAGTGGCTGACCAATGCCGTCGATGACCCGACCAAGCAGGTTCATCCCAACCGGAATGCCGTGCTCTTCGGTGATGGGCACCACCCGGGCACCGGGGATCACCCCCTTGAGCTGCTCGCTCGGCATCAGATAGAGGCGATCGCCAGAAAAACCGACCACTTCAGCCTCCAGCGTCCCATCAAGGGTATCGATGCGGCAGAGAGCACCGATGGCGGCGCGGCAGCCAATGGCTTCGAGGGTCAGCCCCACCACCCGGGTCAATTTGCCGGCGACCGGCGGTTTGGGGGCGCTGTCGCGTACCTTGTACCCTTGCAACCGGTTCAGTAGCGAGCCGCTCATCTGGCCTCCTGAGAGCTAAAAAGTGCAGCCGGACGGCAACGTCCGGCATCGGTTATGGGCGTGAGTCCGGCGAAGCCGGTTTCTGCGACGCATTATCCCGCAAGAAGTTGCGCAGCAACTGATCGATGCGCCCGGAGAGGGTCAAATCGATGCTGGAGAGCTCGGTCGCCAGTTGCAGATCGCCGGGGGAGAGGGTGGGATCGCTTTGCAATCGCCAGTGGCGCTTGGCGCACTCTTCGGCACCAAATGCCTGTTCGATTCGCGCGATATCGTCGGGATGCAGCATCAGAGTTACCCCCTGTTCGGCGGCGGGCAGCAAGGCCAGCCCCTCTTTGAGCGCCTCCAGCAGAATGCGGGGGGAGGTCTCCGCTTCGTGACGAATAAGCGCGCGGGCCAGTTGCATCACCAGCGAGACCAACTGCTGCTCCACCGCCTGATCCAGCTCGTTAAGCGGATTGGCAAGGCGGGCGGCGAGCCCCTGCCAGTGGGCAATCTCCTGCTCCACCAGCTCGCGGCCCATGGCCAGCCCCTCCTCGCGCCCCTGTTCGAGACCGGCAGAGTGGCCCTGTTGCAATCCTTCCAGCTTGCCCTCTTCCATCCCCTTGGCATAACCGGACTCGCGCCCCTCGGCCATCCCCTCTTCCCAGGCGGCCTGACGGATCGCTTCAAGCTCTTCGGCGGTTATGCTGGGGGTCGGCTCCTGTTCGGGCTCCGGCTCCACCACCTCCTCTTCCTGCTGATACCAGTCAGGGGCCAGGCCAAGAGCATTGGTAGGCGCTCCCGCCTCTACCTCGACCTCCATCTCGGGCCAGCCCCAGGTCTCAACCCGGGCATCATCACCCTCGGGACGCACATAACCACGCAGTTTGTTGTTCATGCTTTGCGCGGCTCCTCACCACTGCCTGATGCGGGTTTGGCATCGCAATTCGGTTTATGGGCCATGGCTTAGAGGAACTCCTCGCCGCCACCGGCGCCCAGCATGATTTCGCCGGCATCCGCCAGACGACGGGCGATGGAGAGGATCTCTTTCTGGGCCGCTTCCACTTCGGAGACCCGGATCGGCCCCATGGCCTCCAGATCGTCTGCCAGCATTTCGGCCGCCCGTTTGGACATGTTCTTGAAGATCTTCTCGCGCATCTGATCGTCGGAGCCCTTGAGGGCGCGTTGCAGCAGATCCCCCGGCACTTCCCGCAGCATGGTCTGGATGCCGCGATCGTCCACATCGATGAGGTTTTCGAACACGAACATCAAATCCTGGATCTGCTGGCTCATCTCTTCGTCCGACTCGCGGATGGAGTCCATCAGCTGGCCTTCGATATTGGTATCCAGATAGTTCATGATGTTGGCGGCTGCCTTCAGGCCGCCCATCTTGGCTGCCTGGGCACCGGCCGCACCGGCAAACTGTTTCTCCATGATGTCGTTCAACTCTTGCAGTGCCGCCGGTTGTACCTCTTCGAGGTTGGCGATACGCATCACCAGATCGAGGCGCACCTGCTCCGGGAACTGGCTCAGGATCTCGGCGGACTGCTCCGGCTCCAGATAGGAGAGCACGATGGTCTGGATCTGCGGGTGTTCGTTCTGGATGATGCTGGCCACCTGACGGGCATCCATCCACTTGAGCGAATCGAGGCCACGGGCGCCAGAACCGAGAATGATCTGGTCCACCAGGTTGCTCGCCTTGTCCTCGCCAAGAGCCGCCACCAGTGCCTTGCGCACGAAGTCTTCGCTGCCGATACCGATGTTGGTGTACTTCTGGATATCGTCGATGAATTGACGGTGCACCGCCGCCACCCGATCGTGACTGAAGTCAGACATGGAGGCCATCGACATACCGAGCCGCTGCACCTGCTTGGGCTCGAGATGACGGAAGATCTGGGCGGCATCCTCTTCATTGAGGCTGAGCATCAACACCGCAGCCATCTCCATCCCCGACATCTGGTCGAGGATCTGGCGCTGACTGTCGGTGATGTCATTGCCGGTGACTTGACTCTTCTTTTCTTCAGGCATCTTTGTTCGTTACCCATTCTTTAATGACCTGAGCGGCCAGATCCGGCTCGTTCGCCACCAGCGCACGTACCGCCTTGAGCAAGTCTTCGTCACGGTGCAGATCCGGCAGTTTCAGCTGGCCATCGCGTACACCAAATACCTGATCGTTCTCGACTTGTGCTGACAGCAGACTCAACTCGTCGTCGCCACCCAGTACGGTGTGGTTGTCGAAATCCACTTCCCCTTCCGGTTTCGCATCCGGGTAGAGCAGTCGCTTGAGCATGGGGCGAACCACGGTGACGATCAAGACGATGATCACCAGTACCGAGGCGGCAATCCGCACCGCACGCCAGAACCAGGGCTGATCGTAGAGCGGCACCTCGGCCACGGTATCCAGCTCTGGGCGATTGAACGGAATCGCGACCACCTCAAGGGTATCACCCCGGGTCACATCAAAGCCAAGGCCACCGCTCAACAAACGGCGCAATGTATCGAGTTCTGCCTGGGTGCGCGCCTCACGAGTCACGGCCCCGTCGGCACCGGGTACCGCTTTGTAATCCACGGCAACCGAAACAGTCATGCGGCGAATGCCACCCATCTGGCGACGGGTATGGCTGACGGTGGTATCCAGTTCGAAGTTGCGAGTCGCCTCTTTGCGGGAACGGCCCGAAGCAGCAGCGCTGGCACCATCACCACCGGTCGCCTCCTCGGGAATATTGGAGGCGGCAGGGGGCTGGTTGGAGAGGGCGCCGGGCACACCACCGTTGCTGCCGCTGGCGCTGTTCTCTTCCATGGTCATCTCGGAGCGCACAGCAGGCAAGTCAGGGTTGTAAGTCTTGCGGGTCTGCTCCTGCTGGGAGAAGTCGAGGGAGAGATCCACTTCCGCCGTATAGTTGTCGGCCCCCAGCACCGGGATCAGGATGGCGTCAATTTTTTGTTTGTACTCCAGCTCCTGCTTCTGCTGCATGGCAAACTCTTTGCGAGTCTGGGCCGAGATCGGGTCTTGCGAGCCGGAGTTGAGCAGGCGGCCATTCTGGTCGGTGACGGTGACACGGGTCGGCTCAAGGCCATGCACGGCGGAAGCGACCATATCGACGATGGAGTCCACCTCCCCCTGCCCCAGCGCCGCCCCTTTCAGGTTGAGTACCACGGTGGCACTGGGTTTGCGTTCGTTGCGGGCAAACACGTTGTCTTTCGGGATAGCCAGCAGCACCTGGGCCTTGGCCACATTCTGGAACTGCTCGATGGCGCTCGCCAGCTGGCGCTCGCGGCTCAGCTTCAGACGTTCGCTCTCCATCCGCTGGCTGACGCCGAAACTGGAATCTTTGAGCAGGATATCCTCACCACCGATGTTGCTATCGGTGGCATTGGCAAGACCGGCACGGGTCAGGGCCAGCTGGATAGTGGGGTAGTTTTCGGCGTTGACCAGCACGCTCTTGCCATCCACCTCATAGGGGATCTTCTGCTGATCGAGGAAGTCGAGAGTCTTCACCAGCTCCTGGGTGGTGTAGGTGCCGAGGGGACGCATGTCCGGCTCCTTGCCCCACAGCAGGATAAACACCGCAATGGCCAGACAGATGGCAAGCCCCAGGATCAGGGTGATTTGCCGCAGCACATCGGTGTTGGACAGGAAGCCCAGCGCCGAACTCTTCTGCTCATTTTCATCGAGGGCGGCGGTGCCCTCATCGTTTATCAGCAGATCGCCGTTTTGGTCAGTAGCCACGATTTATGTCCTTATTGCTGACATGTTCATGATGTTCAGTCGTCATGGTTTATTGGCGTCACTTATACCGGCATGTTCATGATGGTTTTGTAGGCATCGACCATCTTGTTGCGCACCTGTACCGTGGCTTCAAAGGCGATGGAGGATTTTTGGCCCGCGATCATCACCTCGGCCAGATCCACCGACTTGTCACCCATATCGAAACGGGTACGCAGATCATTGGCGGCCCCTTGCAGCTCGTTGACGTTGCCAAGCGCCTGTTGCAGCAGCTGACCAAAGTCGGAGGTTACCTGACGACCGGGTTGTGCCAGCGGCGTTGCGCCTGCTTCGATCTTGAGCGCCTGCATCTCTTGCATCAGGCTGCTTGCACTAATTTCCATTTTCCATCCCCAGACAAATCATTGACGCTGGCATGCAACAAGCAATTAGAGTGCCAATCAGATAAACATCATGCTAGGCAAGGGGTATTACGGGGTCATCAGCAGGATAAAATGTGTAAAAAACGAGCTCTACTGCCGGTAGTGGAACCTTGGTACGTAACCGGCAGAGGCGGGTCACCTTATTGAGTCAAGTCCTTGTCAATCCAGTACTTGGAGCCGGAGATATTGGCATCGAGCAGCAGGCCCTTCTCACCAATCTGGTAGATGGCCATGCCGCCATTGTATTTGGCGGTAAGCTCGGCGCTCTCCTTGCCGGCCACCACGCCCACTTCGGAGGTGGCCTCCCACCCCTGGGTCACGAAGGCATCGAATCTGGCCTTGTCTTCAAACAGGACCACCTGCTGATAGAACTTGCCGCCAATCCCGGCCGCCAGACCTGCGCCAAACATCTTCATATAGGTGTGCTTGCCGGTTTTGCGATTGACTGCCACCCCGGCCCCCTGATTGGTATGCAGCATCAGGGAGAACTTGCGCGAATCGAACACTGCATAGCCATAAGCCTTGTCAAACAACAACTTGGCTGATGGCTGCTCGTTGAACAACCGGATCAGCGCAGTGTCGGCCATGGTATTGAGCGCGATCCTCGCCTCTTTCGCCGTCTTGGGGTTGAGCATCTCGTTGAGCTCCTTGTCGGCTGCCTTCAGCCACTCCTTGCCTGTCGCGATGCTCTTGTCGGTCCAGACCCCGGCGGTATTGAAGGCATCCTCTCCCCAAGCCGAGATGGAGGCCCAGCTCTTTTTGGAAAAATCGCTGACATCCTGCCACACCTCCTTGCTGGTCTCGCTCACTGCCGCTCCCAGATCGGACGCTGCGGCCTTGAGCTTGGCCCAGTCGGCATAACAGGGTGAGAAGGCCAGACTCAGTGACAAGGCCAGCAACCAGTTACGCTTGTTCATTTTTTCACTCCCGTATTGTCGAGTGTCTGGGTTACCTGGGACGATCACCTACAACAGGCTACCCGCTGAAAATCACTCCCGCATTATCGGAAGGGGAATCCGGTTAAGCAATCATTGAGTCCTGTTTATCCCGCAACAGCCCGATAGCGGTTAACAAAAAGGCTGCTCATCAAAGAGGAGCAGCCTTGTTAAGCACAGTAAAACCGGACGGGCTTATTCGACCATCATCACCTTGCAGGTGTTGGTACTACCCACGGTTTCCATCTTGTCACCGTGAGTCAGCAGCACCATGTCTCCGCTTTGCAACAGCCCCTTCTCCTTGAGCACGGCCAGCGCGTCGCGGCAAACTTCGTAGACCGGTTTGGTCTCGTCACCATCAAACATCACCGGAGTGACGCCACGGTAGAGATTGGTCCAGGCCAGGGTCTTGTTGTGGGGAGACATGGCGAAGATCGGCAGACCGGAGCTGATACGGGACATCAGCAGCGGCGTGGTGCCGGACTCGGTCAGTGCCACGATCGCCTTCACCCCTTCCAGGTGGTTGGCCGCATACATGGTGGACATGGCTACAGCTTCTTCAACGGAAGTGAAGGTGTAGCTCATGCGGTGGTTGGAGACGTTCAGGCTCGGGTGCTTCTCGGCACCGACACAGACGCTCGCCATGGAGGTCACGGTCTCGATGGGGAACTGACCGGCGGCAGTCTCGGCAGAGAGCATCACCGCATCGGTACCATCCAGCACGGCGTTGGCCACGTCCATGACCTCTGCACGAGTCGGCAGCGGCGCGTTGATCATCGACTCCATCATCTGGGTAGCGGTGATCACCACACGGTTCAAACGACGGGAGTGGCGGATCAACTTCTTCTGTACACCAACCAGCTCGGGGTCACCGATCTCGACACCCAGATCGCCACGGGCGACCATCACAGCATCGGAACCGAGGATGATGTCTTCCATCGCCTCATCGGTGGCGACGGTTTCGGCACGCTCAACTTTAGCCACGATCTTGGCATTGGAACCGGCTTCGCGGGCCAGCTCGCGGGCGTAACGCAGGTCATCGCCACAGCGCGGGAAGGAGACAGCCAGATAGTCCACATTCATGCGGGCAGCGGTCTTGATGTCTTCCTTGTCTTTCTCGGTCAGGGCCGGAGCGGAGAGACCACCCCCTTTCTTGTTGATGCCCTTGTTGTTGGAGAGCGGCCCGGCCACGGTCACCGTGGTGTGAATGCGGGTGCCTTCAACCTGCTCGACCTTCAGCTGCACACGGCCATCGTCCAGCAGCAGGATGTCGCCCTGTACCACATCGTCTGGCAGGCTCTTGTAATCGATGCCAACCTGCTCCTGGCAACCTTCACCCTTGCCGAGTGCCGCGTCGAGAATGAACTTGTCACCGATGGCCAGATAGATTTTGCCATCCTTGAAAGTGGAAACACGGATTTTCGGGCCTTGCAGATCACCCATGATGGCAACGTGACGACCGAGCTTGGCAGCAATGTCACGCACCTGATTGGCGCGCAGGATATGGTCTTCAGCAGTGCCGTGAGAGAAGTTCATCCGCACCATGTCAGCCCCGGCGCGGATGATCCCTTCGAGGATCCCTTCGCGGTCGGTAGCCGGACCGAGTGTGGTTACAATCTTTGTACGTCTAGGCATGAAAGACTCCAATATGAAGTTGATATGACTTGAGATTCTGCCCCATCAAGCCCATGGCTCGATGCACCCGCTTACAAACCATCTGGGTGGTTTTTGTTATTAAATTACAATACTACACCAAGGCGGGTGGCATAGACAGTCGGGGGCCGGAGCCCCCGACGGTTCAGGAAGAGTGCGGGGTTTCGAAGCGGGATTCGCGCAATCCCTCTTTTACTTTCTTCAGATTTTCGCGAAATTTCATCCCCCGGCGCAGGGTAAAACCGGTCGCCAGCACATCCACCAGCGCCAGCTGGGCGATGCGGGATGCCATCGGCATATAGACATCGGTATCTTCCGGCACATCCATGGAGAGCACCAGATTGCACTCGCGGGCCAGAGGGGAGTCCTTGGCGGTCATGCCGATCACGGTGGCGTCGTTCTCGCGGGCCAGCGCGGCGATTTCGACCAACGCCTTGGTACGGCCGGTGTGGGAAATAAGTACCACCACATCCCCTTCGCTGCTGTTGATGCAGCTCATGCGCATCATGACGATATCGTCAAAGCTCACTACCGGAATGTTGAAGCGAAAGAATTTGTTCTGGGCATCGCGGGCAACGGCGGAGGAGGCGCCAAGGCCGAAGAAGCTGATCTTCTTGGACTGGGTCAGGATATCGACGCAGCGGTTGATGGCAGAGATATCCAGGCTGTTTTTGGCGGCATCCAGACAGGCCATGGTGGACTCGAAGATCTTGGCGGTATAGGTATCCGGCCCATCTTCCGCTTCTACATGACGATTTACGTAAGGGGTGCCATTGGCCAGGCTCTGGGCCAGATGGAGTTTGAAATCAGGAAAGCCCTTGGTATCGAGACGGCGGCAAAAGCGGTTGACGGTCGGTTCACTGACATCGGCCATCTTGGCCAGAGCGGCGATGCTGGAGTGGATGGCGGTCTGGGGAGACGCCAGGATCACCTCGGCAACCTTGCGTTCTGATTTACTGAAACTTTCCAAGTTGTTCGTAATTTTATCAAGGGTATTCATCATCACCACCAGGCGTTTTTGTAATTTAGCTTCAGTGTCTTTGCACTCAATCTACGGCTAAGCAAGTTTCCATTCAAGCTAAGGACTATACAAGACAAGCGGTTATCGCAACTAACGCCTGCCATACAAAGTATGACTCATCTCTAATTATTTCGTACTTTTCGTTACAAAACGTCACCTTGCCATGAAAGCGCTTACAAATGTTGCAAAGCAACAACACTGTGAGCAGGCGCACGTTTGTATCGATCCGGCGGGTGAGCAAGCCTGAGCTCGGATAGAATGGGCCGTCATAATCCAACAATAATCTCGGGACACCAGAGTCGTCCCCATCCAGTAACGAAGGAGTTGTTATGCAGCATACCCATGCGCTGGTCGGCGATGTCGGCGGCACCAATGCGCGTCTGGCCCTGTGTGAGCTGGCCACCGGTACTATCTCTCAGGCAAAGACCTACTCAGGTCTGGCCCATCCCAGCCTTGAAGCCGTGGTACGCCTCTATCTGGAGGAACACAAGGTTCAGGTGGCTGAAGCCTGCATCGCCATCGCCTGCCCCATCAACGGTGACTGGGTTGCCATGACCAACCACAGCTGGGAGTTCTCCATCAGCGAGATGCAGAGCAATCTCGGGCTGGCGCGCCTGCAAGTGATCAACGACTTTACTGCGGTCTCGATGGCGGTGCCGGTATTGGCTGAATCGGATCGCATACAGCTTGGCGGCGCCGCGCCGGTAGCGGGCAAGCCCATCGCCATCTATGGTGCGGGTACCGGCCTTGGGGTCGCCCATCTGGTCAAGGCGGGTGAGCAGTGGCTGAGCCTGCCGGGTGAAGGTGGTCATGTGGATTTTGCTGCCAACACCCAAGAGGAAGATGCGGTGCTGCAAGTAATGCGAGGCGAATTGGGCCATGTCTCGGCAGAGCGTTTCCTCTCCGGCCCGGGTCTGGTCAATCTCTATCGCGGGCTGGTGAAATCCGATGGCCGTGAGCCCGAACCGTTTGCCCCCAAAGACATTACCGAGCGCGCACTGGCCGGGGAGTGCCTCGATTGCCGTCGCACATTGAGCCTGTTCTGCGTGCTGATGGGCCGCTTTGCCGGCAATCTGGCCCTCAATATGGGTACCTTTGGCGGCGTCTATATCGCAGGTGGCATAGTGCCGCGCTTCCAGGAGTTCTTTACCGGTTCCGGTTTCCGGGTCGCCTTTGAAGACAAGGGACGCTTCAAGTCCTACCTCAAGGAGATCCCGGTGTTTCTGATCACCCATGAAGGGCCGGGGCTGCTCGGTGCGGGCGCTTACTTGCGCCAGTCGATGGGGATCACTATCTGATTGAAAAGGGGAACGAGGCGGGATCATCCATGGTTCAGCCTCGATTCAGTGTGAATGGCATAAAGTAGCCGCACGTAACCAAGAGTGTTGTGCTTCACAAGGAGTGGAAAGCGACTCTCATCCGCTGGATACGTTTGTCACCTGACAAGCCTGAACTGTTTCAACCGGCCTTTTGGCCGGTTTTTTTTACGTCTGATATCCGGGATTACTGGGCCAGCGCCTTCAACTGCGCCTTGTCTGGCGGATTGTTCCAGTCGATGGGACCGTGGGTAAAACGGTACTGCAACCGTGGCAGGCTGGTCTCCAGCCACTCTTCCCGAAAATAGGCATAACCCTGATCCCAATCCGGATCATTGGCCCAACCGCTCTGGAGGAAGTAGAGGCGAGTGCCCTGCCCTTCCGGCACAAAGCGCAGGCAAACCTGGGTCTTTTGCTGGCGGATATGGGGCAGGCTGGGCGGGAAATTCCAGCTGAAACTGAGCAAGTCATAGGGCATGACGGCCATGACCCGGCACCCTTCACTGCCACGTTCACCCAGCGGGGCATCAGGCCTGAAGTAGATCTCGAAAGGACCATTCGGTTCGGCCACCATCAAACATTCGGGAGCCAGAAAACTGCGCAGACCGCTTTCGGTAGTCCAGGCGTGCCAGACATCGTCTATGTGCGCCGGAACAAAAATGTTGCCTTCAATCAGTTTATTGTCCATAAATCAGCGATCCTCAAGCCATCCATACAAGGGACTCCGGCAGTATAGCCCCATGGCAAATACAATGGACAGTGCTTAATCACACCCTTGTCATTTGCATCAATTAACCTGCCTCAGTGCAGCGGCCTCAATGAACATTGGCTTGATCCGGGAGGACATCATGATCCGGCTCATGGAAGAACACGACATTCCCCAACTGGCCCGGCTGTTTTTAAAGAGCCGCCGCCACACCTTTCACTGGGTCGATCCCGCCCGTTTCCAACTCGAGGATTTCGAGGCGCAGACCAAAGGTGAACAGGTGTGGGTAGCCGAACAGGGGGGCAATATCTGCGGCTTTATCGCCATCTGGCAGCCCGATCACTTCGTCCATCACCTCTATGTGTCAAGCGACTGGCACGGTCAGGGGATAGGACGCGCCCTGCTGGAGCAGGGCCTCGCTGATTCGCCGCACGGCTCGCTCAAAGTTGCGACCCGCAACACGGCGGCAGTAGCCTTCTACCATCGGCTGGGCTGGCAAAACAGTGATGAGACAGGCCACTGCGATATCACCGGCCCCTGGTGCAAGTTGCTTAGAAGCTAGCGGGACGCCCGGCACCTGCGCTTTGCGGCTGAACAGGCACCAGCGGTGCCGGGGGGAAGAACCAGCGGTAGAGATCGAACCAGCCATCTCGCTGGGCAATCACGACCTCATGCACCGGATCGCGCTGGAAAATTGCCACCTTGTTTTCGGTCAGCGGCACCCAGGCATAGTTGACCAGCGCATATTGCGACTGGATCAGGTTGTACTCATTGAGATAGGAGTCATCGTTACCCGATTCGTGCAGTTGGGTACGACTGTCGATGAGGTAGACAAGCTGGTTGAAGAAGGTCAGTTGAAAACCGGTCACCCGCCACTTCTCTCTGGTCGCCTCCTCCTCTTCGATCACGGTGATTTTGCCCCAGCGGCACACCCCGTGATAGTTAACTCCATTGGCTGACATTTTCAGGTCGTAATGGCAGCCCAGACTGTTGATCAACATCCCGACCACAAACAGCAGCACGACAAGCAGTGGCAACAGCAGCAAGGTATTTTTCAGCGTTCGTTTCATCAGAGATCCCTTACAGCGTTTTTTCGAGCTCTTGATAGGAGAGCACGCGAACCTGGTGGCCGGAGACCAGCACCAGCGATGCCGGTTTGACTGGTGGCACATCGCTCCGTGCCTCCATCTGGCAAACAACGCCGGTCGGCGAGTCGGTGCAGTGCACATGGAGCCACTCGAAATGGAGATAGCTGGCGACAAACGCCACCAGCACAGCCAGTAGCAGATTGACGTACATCAGGCCCCTTGCCAGCATTGGCCGCCCGATACCGCTGAGAAAGGCAAGTTTGGCGCGCTCACCAAAAGAACGGGGAGCAGCAGGCTCTTTGATGACCTCGTGGTCGGAGCTTGGTGATGTCGACGGTGGCTGCGCAGCCGCTGCAGGCGTGGGCTCGCTCATCGGCTCGGGCAAGGGCTCACTCTCTGTTGGCAGTGCCTTGCCGTAATAGCTCTTCATCTTGCAGTTAAGATGCAGGGAGTACCCTTTTTTCGGGGTACTTCTGATATCCAGCGTCTGGGGAGATGAAGCGAAGTGGCGACGAATATTGGCGATGGCCACGTTCAGGGAGTTGGGGCTGATGGGGCGACCCAACCAGCCGATTTCGAGCAACAGATCCTTGTCGCACACCTCGTCATGGTGATCGAGCAGATAGCTGAAAATGAGGCACTCTGCCGATGACAAACGCACCACCCGGGCGCTTTGCAAGTTGTCCTTGTCGGCACAGAAGATCAGCTCTCGCCTTTTGACATCAAAGACATAATCACCGAAGTGATAGGCTGATATGTTATTGCTTGGCGCAACCCCCGTCATACCAACCACCTGTTATTTGCATTCATCATGAAGAAGATGGGATTCCACACCTGATAAAGCCAGATGGCGGCTCAGGACTCGCTGTAATTAAACGAAATTCTAAAGGGTCGAGATCAGCGGCACAATAGATGCAGGCAGGCATGAGCGGGGAAAATGAAAATATGCGTCCAGCGCTGTCGGACTGCGTATCGGGCAGAGCATGATGCTGCGAGTTTCGCGTATCGCGGTCACGCCAATCTCAGCTGAACAGTGACATGGGCATGACGAAAAGCGCTGCAGGACAAGGCCCCTTGCCCCTCACAACATCTCGCCGCGCCTCAAAATAATGGGAACCGGCCTGCCCCGCAGGATGATCCAACGGGGCGAAGTGAACTGACTAGACCCGAAACTGCTTGAGCAGGGTGTCGAGTTGGGCCGACAGCTGCCGCAGATCACTGCTGGCTTCGGCAACCTGTGCCACTCTGGCCGCACTCTCGCTGTTGAGCGTCGCAATCCGGTTGACACTGTGGCTGACCGCCTCTGCCACCGAGTGCTGTTCTTCCGATGCCTGGGCGATATACATGTTCATCTCGCGGATCAGGCTGACCTGATTTTTAATCTTCTCCACCGATGTCTGCACATCTGCCGCCTCGATGCCGGCGCGGGATGCCTTCTCCTGACTCTGTTGCATTCCGGCCCCGACATTCTGGGTCGCTTGCTGCAACCGCTTGATACTGGCGCTGATCTCCTCCGTCGACTGGCGAGTACGGCCCGACAAGGTGCGCACCTCATCCGCCACCACCGCAAAACCGCGCCCCTGATCACCCGCCCGCGCCGCCTCGATGGCCGCGTTGAGGGCAAGCAAATTGGTCTGCTCGGCAATGCCGTTGATCACCTCGATGATGGTGCCAATGCTGCTGCTCTCGGTCGAAAGGGTGCGCATCAGGGTGGCGACCCGCTCCACCTCCCCCACCAGTTGATGGATGGCCTCATTGGCATGGCCCGCCAGATTGTAACCCTGCTCCACATAGATGTTGGCCTCATCGGTAGCGCCAGAGGTTTTCACCGCGTTACCAGCCACTTCCTGCACAGCCTGACTCATCTCGGTGATGGCGGTAGCGACCTGATCCAGCTCGGATTGCTGGGCGTCACTGCCTACCCGGGTATCTGCCGAGAGGGAGTCGCAGAGTTCGGCGGTTTGCAACACACCGGCAGAGAGCTCGTTGATCTCCGCCACCATCTCCTGCAACTTGGCAATAAAGTGATTGATGTTGGTGGCCAGCGCGCCCATCTCATCCTGGCGGCTGATCTTCAGACGCCGGGTCAGATCCCCCTCTCCTTTGGCCAGATCAAACACCGCCTGATTCATCTGATGGAGCGGCCTGAGCACATTGCGATGAATCAGCACCATCAGCAACGCGATGATGCAGAGATCGAGCACCAGGATCTGCCAGACGGTGGTGATCAACTGCTGGCGCAGTTGGGCCTGAATGGCAGCATCACTGGTTTGCACCAGCAATCGGGCCACTGTGTTTTTCTGGCCGCTGTCGTCATAGACCAGATCATACCCCCCGTAGGCAGACACATCGGCAGGCATGGCTGTCACGGGGGCAATGTCCCCCGCCGAATCACGGGCAAACCCGGCCACCAGCTTGTCCTTGTTGACCACCAGCAAAGCACTCAGGATATCGGCCGCCAGCTCGGACTTGAGTGATGCCTCGATGAAGGCCGATTCATAATTCCACAGCGGGCCGGGCAGGGAGAGCTGCAGCCGGCCGATGGCCTGTTCGACCAGCGCACTCTGTTTGCTGTAGCTCTCCGCCCTGACGGCGTGGTAGTTGTAAGCGCCAAACAACACCAGTAGCAGACTCACCGACAGGGAGGTCAACACGGCAATCCTGAACGTCAGACTTTTCCAATCCATGGTTTCCTCCCGGTTTTACGGCAGCCGGCGCAGTGCCATTGCGCGGCACTTGCTATTGGTACTGTTACTGGTACTTGGCATTGATCTTGTCGATGGTGCCATCCGCCTTCATGGCAGCGAGGATCTCGTTGAGCTTGGTGATGAGATCATCGGGCGTATCCTTGTTAAACGCCAAGCTCATCTGGGTTTCCTTGAACACGAAGACCGGCTTGGGTGAGGCCACCTTCTCCTTGCTGGCCAGATAGGGGGCCAGATACTGGCCGGTAGCCCAAAGATCGATGCGACCTGCCTCCAGTTTCTTCACGTTGGCGGTGTCGTTGGCCGCCAGCTGCAACTTGGCAAATCCCTGGGCTTTGAGATACTCGGCGGCCGCATCGCCGTTATAGCCACCCACCGAATACTGCTTGGCATCTTCCAGCGACTTGACCGTGATATTGGCGGTCGAGCTGGAGAAAAACACCCAGTTGTTATTGACCAGCGGCCCTACCCACTTGAACAGTGCTTCCCGCTCCGGAGTGCGGGTCGTGGAGTAGAGGGCGGTATTGGGTGTACCGAGGGTATCTTCGTACGCCCGTTTCCAGGGCATCAGGGTCAGCTTGTATTCGACTCCAGCACGCTTGAACAGTTCTTCGACCACCTCGGTCGACAGCCCGACAATCTTGCCCCCCTCCCCCTGCATGTTGAATGGCGGGTAATCCTCGGTCATCACGTTCAGTGGCGCAGCCTGAACAGCGCTTATCGCCATCATGGAAGAGACTGAAAAAATTGCACTTTTCCACAGCAGTTGATAGTTCATTGCAACCTCGCTTTGCTTGCCATTCATCCCTGAACATCCGCCGTTACCGATGGCGGTGCACGTCTAACCCGCTGGGGTCATGCCGGCTTTCACGGCTCGCCGCCCACCCATGTGCAGCAGCAAACAGATCCGGATTTTGCCTGTGCGCAACGAAACGCAACCGGCGAGGGAGGCTCACAACAAATCGAGGAGGAAACATGCCAGGGCAGCATAAGGGGAGTGTGGAGTGGGGCGGATAAGCCTCTGCCATACAACAGCGCCGTGGCAAAGAAAAAGCGCATCGTTTTACGACAGGGGTCTGGGAGAGAAATGATAGAAAACGCCAACATCCATTTTCCCATACTGCTCGAGGAGACCTCAGAGCCAAACCTGTCCTTTAGCTAAGGTCACGAAAAGAGATACGTCAAATGAGAATGCTAACCCCCTCATCTGCTTCCAAATTAGATTCCAGATGAGCTCCGTCGAGCCAAAAAGTGGCGCTAGATACCCGAAAATGAGAAGGCCACCGCGAGGTGGCCTTCTCCAAATCAACAATGAACGTCTGGTGGAACTCAATCCTTGGCCGCGTCCATCACACCCTCTTCGGAGTGCGCAGGCAAGATCAGGTTGAGCAGGATGGCGGCAACAGATGCCAGGCCAACGCCGGCCAGCGCGAAGTCGCCAATCTTCATCTCCAGCGCACCGACACCGACGGTCAGAGTCACGGCGACGATGGCGATATTGCGTGACAGCCCCAGATCCACCTTGGATTCCACCAGCGTCTTGAGACCGATGGCAGCGATGGATCCGAACAGCAGCAGCATGATACCGCCCATCACCGGCATGGGGATGGAGGTGAGCAACGCATTGAACTTGCCGAAGAAGGCCAGAATGATGGCAAACACCGCAGCCCAGGTCATGGTGACCGGATTGAAGTTGCGAGTGATCATCACGGCACCGGTCACTTCGGCGTAGGTGGTCACGGGTGGGCCACCGATGAAACCGGCGAAGCAGACGCCGATGCCGTCACCGGCCAGCGTACGGTGCAAACCCGGATCCTTGGTGTAATCCTTGCCAGTCACGCCACCAATTGCCAACACGCCACCGATATGCTCGATACAGGGGGCGATGGCTACCGGCAACATGAACAACGCAGCAGCCCAGTTGATCTCCGGGGTTTCGAAGTGGGGCAGCGCCAACCAGGGGGCGTTCACCATGCCATCGAAACTCACCTGGCCCATGAAGACCGCCGAGACATAACCGGCAATCACGCCACACAGGATGGGGATCAGCTTGATCCACCCCTTGCAGAACACAGCTGCAATCAGGGTGACAGCCAGCGAGATACCGGCCAGCGTCAGCGCAGTCCCCGCAGGTACCACCTGCTCACTACCGGCACGGCCCATCGCCATGTTGCAGGCAACCTGCGCCACAGAAAGACCGATCACCATGATCACCGGGCCAATCACCACCGGGGGCAGCAATTTGTGCACAAAACCCATCCCTTTTGCCCGGATCAGCGCAGCCAGAATGAAATACATGAAACCGGCGGCAAACAGGCCAAACATGGTGGATGGCAATCCCCAGGTCTGGGTGGCGTAGATGATGGGAGCAATGAAGGCAAAGCTGGAACCGAGGAAAATCGGGACCTGGCGGCGGGTGCAGAGCTGGAACAACAGGGTGCCCACACCGGCGCCAAGCAGGGCCATGGAGGGGTTCAATCCGGTGAGCAGAGGCACCAGAACCATGGCACCGAAGGCGACAAACAGGATTTGCAGCCCGGCGACACTTTGCTTGACTAAGGAAAACATGGATGTCCTTAATTTTTTGATAACTGATGGGGATATTTATCACTTTTCAGTCATCACAAGACTTTTTCAAGGCACAAAATGAACACAAATGCGTCACCTGTTACCTTTTACTGCTTGGGAAGGGCATGAAACTGGCTTTTTAGGCGGGATTCGTTGCTACAAGCATCGAGTATGCGATTTTACGCATTATTGTGACGAACGCCAATCGTTTTTCCATCATGTTTATTGTGTTCATGGTCAAAAATACCACCGCCAGGGGGCGCTCTATAATGGATCCTGTGAATCAAGATGGACAAGGAGTCCCCATGTCACAGCCCCCATTCAAGGCCAGCCAGCGCAGATTGCTTATTGGCTCGGCCATCGCACTCGCCCTGTTTGCAAACCCGTTCAGTTATGATTTCGCCCACAATGAGTGGCAAATGAATCAGGCCTATGCCAAGTCCTGCTTTATCGCCGGCACTCGCATCACGATGGCCGATGGCTCCACCCGCCCTATAGAGACGCTGCGGGTCGGTGAACGGGTGCTGGATCAGCACGGCGGCAGTAACCGGATCCTGGCGATCGAACGGGTCATACTAGGCAAGCGCAGACTCTACGGGATCAATGATCTGCCCCCGTTCTTTACCGCAGAGCACCCTCTGCTGACCACGCGGGGCTGGGCGGCCATCTCACCGGCCATGACCCGAACCGAAAACCCGCAACTGGCGATGCTGCCGCTATTTACCGGCATGCAGATAATGTGTCGCCCGGCACCTGTTATGGTGACGGGCAATCTGGCCCTGCAACCCCAGCCGGAATTACTGCTGGTTGAGTCACTCTGCTGGATCGAGGCATCTCCCACTACCGCACTCTTCAATCTGCTGCTCGATGGCAGCCACAGCTACATCGCCAATGAGCTGATCGTTCACAACAAAGATGGCGGTGGTGGCGACAGCGGTGGAGGCAGCAACAGTAACGGAGGCAGCAACAGCGGCGGTGGCAGCAACAGCGGCGGTGGCAGCAACAGCGATGGGGGCAGCGATGACAGTGGCGGCCAAGGCGAGCATGCCGGCGGAGAGCAGCATGGTGGAGGTGAACGGCATGCTGGTGGAGAAAAACATGCAGGGGGAGAACGCCATGGGGGTGGCCGCGGGTTTGGCAATGGCGTTGATGACAACGGCGTGGATGCCGTCGATGCCAACGGCAACAAGCTCAGAGGTGATGG
>NZ_JRJY01000146.1:0-3062 GCF_000801015.1 Aeromonas sp. ZOR0001
GCCGGAATCGAACCGGCACGACGCGAACGTCGAGGGATTTTAAAAGCCAATAGTGAGTTGACGTAAAATTTATATGATTGATTTATAAGGACTTCAAGTTTACATGAAATGCCTGATTTCACGCTTTCTTTGGGCACGTTACGCCTAGTTTACGCCTGATAGATCGGATTTTAAAGCCCATCTGACAACGCACGAGAGCATCAAGCTCTCTCCATCTTTCGCCAGTCACATGTCTTGACAAACATATAATGTGACAAAAATCACATTACCTCCACAATAAAATACGGACACGTAACAAATTGATATAAAAGAACATTTTCTAATTATTAGGTGCAAAACAATTAACCATCGAATAGTTATAAAAAAACTTTAAAAGACCCTATTGAAAACGTCATCGAGCTCACAGACAATCATGTAGCAAAAGAAACATCAGTATCAGATGTTCAACAAAATAATAATCAAAAACATCAATAAACATTCAGCACAATGGGTAAACAAATGCGTAATACGTTTGTAATGATCTTCTTGGCGCTCTGCGCCATGATGCTTGGTGGCTGCTCCTCAGTGCCAACCGTCACCGATGAGGCTGTCGTCAATGAAGCCAAAAGTTTCTCACCTCCTGCTGAAGGAAAAGCCCACGTCTATATTTACCGAGATGGCTGGCTTGGTCGCCGTATTAACATCGATTTGTTTCTCGATGGAAATCCTTTGGGTGAATCAGAAAATCTGCACTTTTACCTGCTCAAGGTTGATGCTGGAAAGACTGTGCATCTGGAAACCAACAGCGAGTTTGGAAACAATAAGATAGATATCGAAACTGAAAATGGAAAGATCTACTATGTTCGCCATTATACCCGCTTCGGTCTGATCTGGGGCCAAGCTGACTTTGAAATGAAGACCGAGCCAAAAGATATCGAAGATGCCCAAGAGTCCATCAAGAACTCTGAAATGTCAGTGCCCAGCATCTGATACATGATGCCTTTCATTCGTCAAAAAATTGGTGATTTTTATATGAACATATCTGATACCTATGAGATTGAAGAGTTTATTGTATTGAATGAAAACACTCACAAATACAGCTCCACAAAAGTCGAAAGTAGCGGGGGCGCGGCAGGCCAACAAAACATATCATCTACTGTAACTCATCATGTATCTCAGGACATATGGCTTCGTGATCCAGAAACACAAAAAGAAACTAAGTTCACATGCGAAAATTATACTTTGGGCGTGCTCCCTGGTCACTCACTTGTATTTTTTAAAAACCACAATACAAACAATATAGAGCGCATCGTTAATATTAATACAGGTGAGATCAGTGACGCTAATGGAGAATATAACGAGACTTCAATTAAAAATACCATTGGTGAAAAATCAAAAAACGATGTTATATTTAGCACTATAATGATGTTGCCTGTTTTTTGCCCAATATTATTTTTTATAACATTAAGGAATTTAATTTTCCGAACTCGCGTACAAACATCCATTATTTGGTTTATTTCAGCCACCTATATGTGTAGTGCTTGGCTTCAAGTATTTCGGGAAGATTTTTCAAGCTGGTTTATAAATGAGAGCTTCTTTAAAGTGCTTTTTTATGGCCCAGGCCTACATTGGTGGCTTGTTCTGCCTGCATTCTTTGGCTTTTACTATGGCGCCTATATCGGGTCATCTGCTGAAACTGATGACATGACATCACATTGCCATGCATTGGATGAATTTGTTAGTGACTATATTCGTCAACACTACTAATAAAAATCTATTAATGTCAGTGTTAGTATGGCATTCAAATAAAATTAAATAACTGTGCAGCGAGTTTAGTTGATTGTCAACACAAATGCAGACTGCCCCCCTCAAACACCAAGATTAATGCATATAATCATGAATAGATATTTTTTGTTTTTTATCTTCTTTATTCAATCTATAAGCCAAGTAATTGCTAGTGAAAAAGACATTATCGGATTTCATATTGGTGAGAGTCTGGCATCAGTACAAAATAAAAATTATAATTTCAAACCAGAGGGACCATCAGTTTTTGATACGAGATACTACAATGGCATACCGAAAACGAGTGCACTTTCCTTTTTAGATTATAAAAAAAGATATCAGTACGTTTTCCACAAAAACCAACTGAATTCGATTCACATTCGTATGAATCCATACTTAGATAGCTCTCCTGCATCGTTAAAAAAAGCCATAGCTGACTATGATGTATTAAAAAACAAAGTTTATAGTAATCTAGGTATAAAACCAGAACTGGCTGAAACAGCCACTCGCAACAATTCATTTTTTGAATGTGTGGCTGATGTTAACTGTGGCTCATACTCTGCAACATTTACTGATGGGCATAGAGATATAACTATATTCCTAATGGGTGAAGACGATCTCAAATCAGGCTATCTAGGCGTTATATTAAGTAAACATCGTTAATAAAGTGGACTCATGGAGAGGTAAGATTGATGCAACTTCACATTCATGCTTACCCCTCTTTCATTAATATTATGCTTTATTAATGTTATAGGCTTTATTAAGTAGCCACAACTTACGACCCGAAACCAAGCCAAGTAGTTTTCCAAGTAAGCAGTGCCCACTCAGTGAAATTTTGCCATCCATTTCCGCCAACGACTCACGTAGTTATTGAGAGTCTGGATGTAGTTCAATTAAACTAACTGAAGCAGTGATAACCTGTTCATCCACATCCCTTCAACGCTGTGTCATCGGCAAATCGCTCCCTCCATCAGTCCGCCTTTGTTGCCGTGCCACACGAGCACGTTTTTTTTCTATCGCTCTGGTTTTCGCATCAGAGCGCATCATCAGTAGTCGATTATCGTTGAAGTAACAAAAACAGAAGAGCGCCAAGAAACACAAAGTCGGTACGATCACGTTTTTGTATGTCAAGATTATCGCATTGATGGGGTAGGCAAACTCCTGCAACCTGATGATGAACTCCAGCCCCATGGCAAAGGTGTTGCCACTGTAAATGGCGGTCGCCAGAGAGAACGTTTGATATGCCTTTGTCTCGACTGTAGTGGTCAACTAAATCCGGACACTTGGTTAGGCCGTTCTTC
>NZ_JRJY01000160.1:0-14374 GCF_000801015.1 Aeromonas sp. ZOR0001
GACGTGGTTGTGATGGTCTCCGGTGCTCTGGTACCGAGCGGCACAACCAACACCGCTTCTGTTCACGTTCTTTAATCAGAGCTGAACGAGTTGAAAACGGCGCCTGCGGGCGCCGTTTTTTTTGTCCCTCCCCCCTGCTTACCTGACAAGCCCGGTGTTAGAATCCACGCGAATTTAATCTATGCGGGAAATCTCCCGAATATCGCGTAATAACCCGGAAGTTATATGCCCTCAATACGTTTTAAAAGAGTCTCGGCCACCCTGTTGCCGCTGCTCTGTCTCCTCGCCAGCCTCTGCGTGCCGCAAGCCATGGCGCAAGATGTCCCCTCTCGCAACGCAGTTCAGCGAGCGCTGGATGGTCTGGGTAAATCAGAGACCCTGACCGTCAGTCAGCAAGCGGATCAGAAGTTGCTGACCGAAACCCTCGGACTGCTCGACAGCATCGACAAGGAAGAGGCGAAGGCCAAAACCCAGGCCCAGCGGATCCGCAACCTGCCCACCGAGCTCAGAGAGATCAGCGCCAAGCTCGATGCCCTGACCAAGGGCAAGAGTGCCGAGCAGATCAAGAGCGAATACGCCAGCATGAGTCTGGCAGAGCTCGACAGCCGTCAGCCGGAAGTGCTGGCCAACATGCAGGCGGCCCAGGAGGCCCTCGGCGCCATCGGCAGCCAGCTCACCAGCTTGCAGACCCTGCCGGAGCGGGCCCAGGCCAGCATGAGCCGTGCCTACCAGCGCAGTCAGGAGATCCGTACCCGCCTCAACGCCGGTGAAAGCGTCTCCAGCGCCGAGAAGATGAAGCTCGGTGCCGAGCTGGCCCTGCTCGACCTGCAACTGGCCCACCTGCAAAAGGAGCTGGATAACCGAACCAGCATGCAGGATCTGGCGATCAAGCAGCGCGACTACCAGAGTGCCCGTCTCGCCAGCGAAGAGCAGAAACTGCAGCTGTTGCAGGATCAGAGCAGCGCCAAGCGCCTCGGCGACACCGAAAAAACCGCCGAGCAGACCGGTGAACTGGTGGCGACCGAAGACAGCCCGCTGGTGCAAAAAGAGCAGGAACTCAACCACCAGCTCAGCCAGCAGCTGATCGGTGCCACCACCAGCCTCAACTCGCTGGTCCAGAAAAACCTGCAAGCCAAGAGCTGGCTGGAGCGCGGCATCCAGACCGAGCGCAACCTCAATGAACAGGTGCAGATGCTCAAGGGCAATCTGCTGCTGTCACGCATCCTCTATCAGCTCTACCAGCAGCTGGAAGCGGCGCCCACCATCGCCGTCAAAAACCTGGAAGAGCAGATCGCCGATCTGCATCTGGCCCAGTTTGAACTGAGCCAGCAGCGTGACCAGCTGTTCCAGAAGAACCTCTATCTGGACAATCTGATCGCCGGCAGCAAGGATCCGGTCAGCGAGGAGGACAAGGAGAGCCTTGCCAAGCTGCTCGACACCCGCATCAATCTGCTCGATCAGCTCAACCGCCAACTCGACAGCCAGCTCACCAACGCCATCAGCCTGCAGCTGACCCAGCAGCAGCTGGCGCGGGTCTATGCCTCTATCGAATTTACCCTGCAGCAACACATCTTCTGGGTAAGCAGCAACAAGCCCATCGACAGCAAGTGGTTTATCAGCTGGCCCGCCCAAGCCTACAAACAGGCCTCCGACTGGGTATTGAAACCGGACTGGAAACGCTGGCGCGAAGAGCTGCTGGGGATCTCCCTGCTCGCCTTCCCGCTGCTGCTGATCGGCGGCCTGCTGGTCTGGAAACGTCCGGCGCTGGTTGAGCGCGAGAAGAAGATCACCAAGGACCTTGGCCGTTTCCGTCAGGATAGCCAGTGGCACACCCCGCGCGCCCTGCTCTATACCGTGCTGCAACGCCTGCCGGGCAGCATGTTCATTCTGGCTGGCGGTCTGCTGCTCACCTACTGCGGTCTGCTCAGTCCCAAGCTGATGTTCCAGATCACCCTGAACCTCGCCCTCGGTTATCTGGTGTTCAGCGTCTATCTGGCCGTGATGCGCCCGGGCGGCATCGCCGAGACCCACTTCCGGATCCCGAAAGCGGAGCTGCAGGCCAAGCGCAACAGCATGCGCTACATCTGGTTGCCACTGCTGCCGCTCATCATGCTCGCGACCAAGGCGGTAGTTGAACCCTCCACCCTGGGCAACGACGTGATCGGCCAGGCCATGACCCTGACCCTGCTGGGGCTGGCCGCCTATCTGGTGTTCCCCATCTCCCGCGCCCGCATCAAGGGCGAGGCGAGCATGCAGAAGTCGCTGATCGCCATCGCTCTGGCGCTGGCGCCGGTGGCGCTGATCGTGCTGGCCGTGCTCGGTTACTACTACACCGCGCTGAAGCTGACCGGTCGCCTGATCGAATCCTTCTACCTCATCATCATCTGGAGCCTGGTCTACCGCACCGCCCTGCGTGGTCTTGAGCTGGCAGCCCGTCGTCTCGCCTACCGCCGTGCGGTGGCCAAGCGTGAGCACAAATCTTCGGAAGATGCGGAAGGTGGCGAGTCCATCGAAGAGCAGCCCATGGATCTGGAGGATGTCAGCCAGCAGTCCCTGCGTCTGACCCGTACCGTGCTGATGCTGATCTTCGGCGTCGCCTTCTACTGGCTCTGGTCCGATCTGGTCGCGGTATTCTCTTACCTCGACAGCATGGTGCTGTGGCACCGCAGTGAAGGCACCGGCGCCAACGCCGTGCTCTTCCCCATCAGCCTGAGTGACGTGCTGATCGGCTTCCTGCTGCTCGGCGGTGCATGGTCACTGGCGCGCAACCTGCCGGGCTTGCTGGAGGTGCTGGTGCTCTCCAAGCTCAACCTGGCTCAGGGTACCGCCTACGCCATCACCACCATGCTCAACTACGTGCTGATCGGCTTTGGCTCCCTCACCGCTCTCTCCATGATGGGCGTGCAGTGGGACAAGCTGCAGTGGGTTGCTGGTGGTCTGTCAGTCGGTATCGGTTTCGGCATGAAGGAGATCCTCTCCAACTTCGTCTCCGGCATCATCATCCTGTTCGAGCGTCCGGTGCGGATCGGTGACACCGTCACCATCGGCTCCTTCTCCGGTACCGTCTCGCGGATCCGCATTCGCGCCACCACCCTGACCGACTTCGACCGCAAAGAGGTGATCATCCCCAACCAGCAACTGATGACAGAACGGCTCATCAACTGGTCGCTGAGTGACACCGTCACCCGGGTGATCGTACGGGTGGGCGTGGCGTACGGCTCGGATCTGGAGCTGACCCGCACCCTGCTCAAACAGGCGGCCGACGAAAACAGCCGGGTGCTGAAAGACCCGGCCCCCATCGTCTACTTCCTCACCTTTGGCGCCAGCACTCTGGATCACGAGCTGCGCTTCTTCGTGAGCGAACTGGGAGACCGCAACCCGGCAGTGGACGAGTTGAACCGCAAGATCGACCAGCTGTTCCGCGAGAACGGCATCGAGATCGCCTTCAACCAGATGGATGTCTACATCAAGAACATGCAGGGCGAAGAGCAGAAGGTGGAGTCCAACTCCGCCGCTCTGCCGCCGCCCGCAGAAGATGGCAAGCAGCCAGCCTGATAGCGAACTGCATGAATCTGATGGCAACAGCCGCTCACCCTGGTGAGCGGCTTTTTTATGCCCTGTTTATGAAGATAGAGACGGCTATCCACCGCCAGCATGGCTGGCCGCCGCACAACAGGTAGCCATCACCCTTGATAAAATATAAAGAGAAATAAAAGTATAAAAACAAACACTTGCCCCACACCACTACTTACCGCATGGATGAAACCTGCGCCCTTCTCCCCTCACCGCGCCCCCCATACCACGCTCGCTCCGGCTCCCGGACTTTTATAACTTTTTTTAATTTTATTTGAGTGTCCTCTTCATCCTGTCCATTGCAAAGTGGCGCCATTCCAGCGCCGGGCACTGTGACCACCGCCCGGCTGACACCGACTTGCTCATTTGATAATTGAAAGGATCCGAGAGATGAAACACCCCTTGATGGTAATGGGAATAGCCGCCTGTCTGGCATTAAGCGGCTGCCAGAATATGGACACCAAGAAAGTCCTGATAGGTGCAGCTGCGCTGGGGGCCATCGGCGCCGCTGGCTATTACGCCGGGAAAAAGCACAGCGATAACAAACACGAGCATGATGGCCAACATGACGATAGCGATGACCAGCATATGGCCACCAGCAAGATGCCCCGCTACTGCTCGGGGGAAGCGGCCAGCAAATTTCATGTCTCCCCGCGCGATATCACCACCGAGTCGGCAGAAGAGAGTGGCCACAGATACAAGGTCTATGGCCAGTACGAGACCGACGATGATGCGGTCGACTTTACCTGCACCTTCGATCACGACGGTCGCTTCCTCTCGGTCGTTCGCAGCTGATTGGCCAGCGGGTATAGCCAATTCACTACTGGCACCACATACAGGACACACAAGATGAAACAGCAACGCAGCATGATCGCCAGCCTCATTGCGCTGGCCCTGCTTGGCCTCGCGCCATGCGCCGGTGCCACCAGCGGCCACTCCGGGGTGGATCTGGCCAGCATGGATAACAGCGTGCGCGCGGCGGACGATCTGTTTCGCCACGTCAACGGCAACTGGCTGGCCCAGACCCAAATACCGGATGACCTGCCGGGGCAGACCATCGGCAATCTGCTGGCGGACAAGTCGCTGAAGGATCGCAAGGGGTTGCTGGAGGCGCTGCTCAAGCGCCCGCAACAGGCCGGAACCCCTCGCCAGCAGATCGCCGATCTCTACGCCAGCTATCTGGATCAGGCCGGGCGGGATGCCAAAGGGCTGACCCCCATTCAACCACTGCGCGACGAGATCATGGCCATCCATGATGGCGCCTCGCTGGCCACCTACTTTGCCCGTGTTAACAAGCTGGGGGGCGGCGCTCCCTTTGGTATCGGGATCATGGCCGACAAGAAGCAGCCTGACAGCTACGGGATCTACCTGCAGCAATCCGGTCTCGGTCTGCCGGAGCGGGACTACTACCTGAAAGAAGATGCCGCCAGCAAGGCTCTGCGGGCCAGCTACGAGCAGTTCATTACCGCCCTGCTCAACCATGCCGGCGTCGAGGGGGCGAGCGAACAGGCCCATCGCATTCTGGCGCTGGAAACCCGGCTCGCCAGCCTGCAGTGGGACAGAGTCAAGCGGCGGGATGACAACCTCACCTACAACAAACTGCCCATCGCCCGCCTCAGTCAGTTGCTGCCCCCCCTGGATTGGCAACGCTACCTGACAGAGGCCGGTATCGCCGGGGAAACGGAGATCATCGTCAGTGAGCCGGACTATCTGGAGAAGCTGACCGCCGTGATGCAGGAGACCAGCATCGCGCAGTGGCAATCCTACTGCCTGTTCCATCTGCTACGCACTTATGCGCCCTATCTCGACAGCCAGAGCAATGCCCTGCACTTCGCTTTTTACGGTACGACCCTGAGCGGCATCCCCCGGCAGCGGGAGCCCTGGAAGCAGGCCATGGAGGTGCTGGACGACTATCTGGGTCAGGCGGTGGGCAAACTCTACGTGGAGCGCTACTTCCCGGCCGAAGCCAAGGCACAGATGGCGAGCATGGTGCGCAATCTGATCGCCGCCTATCGCCAGGAGATCGGTGGGCTCGACTGGATGTCTGCTCCGACCAAACAGCAGGCGCTGGCGAAACTGGAGCAGGTACGGGTCAAGATCGGCTATCCCGACCAGTGGCAGGATTACAGCGCAATCGAGATCCGTCCCGATGATCTGGTCGGCAATGCCCAGCGCGCGGCCACGGTGCGTTACAACGAGCACCTTGCCCGCCTCCATCAACCGGTGGATCGGGAGGAGTGGTTCGACAATCCGCAGACGGTGAACGCCTACTACAGCCCGAACAACAACGAGATCGTCTTCCCGGCAGCCATACTTCAACCATCCTACTTCGATCTGAAGGCGGATGATGCGGTCAACTATGGCGCCATCGGCGCGGTCATCGGTCACGAGCTGAGCCATGGTTTCGATGATCAGGGGGCCAAATTCGATGGCAACGGTGCCTTGCACAACTGGTGGGCTCCGGCCGATCTCAAGGAGTTCACCGCCAGAGCGCAAAAACTGGCGAAACAGTACGACCGTTTCGAGCCCATCAAGGGGGAGCATGTCAATGGCCAGCTGACCCTTGGCGAGAACATCGGCGATCTCGGCGGCCTGACCATCGCCCACAAGGCGTACCAGCTCGCCCTGGGCAACCACCAGCCAGCGGTGCTCGATGGCTTCACCGGCGAGCAGCGCTTCTTTATCGGCTGGGCGCAGGTGTGGAAAGGGAAGTATCGGCCCGAGCTCGCTGCCGTTCTGCTCAAGACAGATCCCCACTCGCCGCTGGAGTACCGGGTCAACGGCGTCGTCGCTAATATGCCGGCCTTCTACAGTGCCTTTGCTATCAAGCCGGGAGACAAGCTCTATCTGCCACCTTCCGAGCGTGTGAAGATTTGGTGACCACCAGCAGGGGCCCTGGCCCGAAAAGCTCCAGCAGATGGACCACCTCCACCTGAGCTGAAGATGACCGACACAGGGAGTGTCTGTTTTACCCTGTCTGGTTTTTCCCGACCCACATGTGCCTGACCATGTGGGTTTTTTTGACCCTTTTGCCCCACCGCTTCTCCTAAGCCTGCCCAGCTTTCACCCGATACGGTCACGGCACACAACTCTGCCATTTTCTCGCCTTTGCCATTGGCTGAAAAACCGGCGGCGGAACCGCTATAAATCGGTTTACCACCAAACAGGTCTGACCTATGGTAAAGCATGTAAAAGATGCATCGTGGAGCCGCTTTTCCTATGAATGACCGAGAACTGCAACAGATCCTGTTTCGCTCCTTCGATGTGATCCCGCTGCCTATTCTGGTGTCAGAATCCATTGCCCGTCACGATGGCTGCTCACCCGACATGATCCCGCAGCGGCGCCACCGCTTCCTGAATAAAGCCTTTATTGAGCAGCTGGGCTACAACCTTGACGATCTGCCGGACATGGCCTCCTGGTTTCAGGTCGCCTACCCGGATGAAGGGTATCGCCGCACCATCATCGACTCCTGGCACTCCCAGGTGGAACAGAGCTTGTCGCAAGGGCTGGAGGTTGCCGAAATGCCTGCGCTAATCCGCTGCAAGAGCGGTCAGTCGCGCTGGTTTATCGTCACTGCCCAGCTGGGAGCCGATGCCATCCCGGATGGCCATATCGTCACCTTTCGCGATATCCACGACCTGCAGTGCATGGTGGAAGAGGTGAGCCGCCTCTCCTGCACCGATCCGCTCACCGAACTGACCAACCGGCGTGGCGCCCAGCAACAGTTGCAGGCCCTTTGGTTGCAGGGTGAGCCCCTCTCGGTGGTGTTGGGAGATATCGACCATTTCAAACAGGTCAATGACCGCTACGGCCACCCTGCGGGTGATGCCGCGCTCTGCGCCGTCGCCCACGCCATGGCGAGCCAGCTGTTGCCGGGGGAGAGTCTGGCCCGTTGGGGCGGAGAGGAGTTCCTGCTGATCCTGCCTGGTTGCGATATTGAACAGGCAGCACGGCGCGCCGAACAGCTGCGCCAGCATGTCAGTACCACCCGCTTGCCATGGCAGGGGAAGCAGCTCTCCCTCACCATCAGTCTGGGGTGTGCCAGCATGAAGGGGCAGGAGGGCATCGACTATCTGCTGATGATGGCAGACCGGGCCCTTTATCAGGCCAAAGATCAGGGCCGTAACCGGGTTGTCATCTCGACGGAATAGAGTGGTAACCAGAACGGAAAGCCGACTCGCAAAAAAAACCGAAGCACAAGGCTTCGGTTTTTTACTGCGCAACTGGCGTGAGCCAGCCTGGCATTACTTCTTGATACGAATAACCGGGGTCTCGCCCACAGTCACGGCACCAGTCATTTTGATCAGCTCTTTGATCTCGTCCATGTTGGAGATGACAACCGGAGTCAGGGTAGACTTGGCTTTCGCTTCCAGAACGGCCAGATCGAACTCGATGATGGTGTCGCCGCGCTTGACCTGTTGACCTTCCTGAGCGATACGCTTGAAGCCTTCGCCTTTCAGTTCAACGGTGTCGATACCGAAGTGAACGAACAGCTCGATACCGGAGTCGGATTCCAGAGAGAACGCGTGGTTGGTCTCGAAAATCTTGCCAATGGTACCATCGCACGGAGCAACCATCTTGTTGCCAGCCGGCTTGATGGCGATACCGTCACCAACGATCTTCTCGGCGAAGACAACGTCAGGCACATCTTCGATCGGCACGATTTCGCCAGACAGCGGAGCAAAAATTTCGATGCCGCCGGTGTCAGAGCTATCGTCGGAAACCAGTTTCTTCAGTTTATCAAACAGACCCATATAAAGCTCCTAGAGATGATTTGTCGCTGTTTGCAGCCGATCTTAGCAGACTGCTTTCTGCTTAATAAAGTTATCTACGCATGCTTCGATTTCAGCGGCGGTGGCAAAGCTCAGTGCTTGATCAGCCATTGCCTTCACATCTTCGAAGTTGGTATTGCGGATAAGCTTCTTGATACGCGGTACAGAGATGGCGCTCATGGAGAACTCATCCAGACCCATACCCAGCAGCAGCAGGGTAGCGCGCTCGTCACCAGCCAGTTCACCACACATACCGGTCCACTTGCCTTCGGCGTGGGACGCATCGATAACCATCTTGATCAGGGTCAGGACGGAGGGTGACAGCGGGTTGTACATGGCGGAGATCATCTCGTTACCACGATCGACAGCCAGGGTGTACTGGGTCAGGTCGTTGGTACCGATACTGAAGAAATCCACTTCCTTGGCCAGATGATGAGCCATCACGGCAGCGGCCGGGGTCTCGATCATGATACCCACTTCGATGGATTCATCAAAGGCTTTGCCTTCGGCACGCAGTTCGGCTTTCAGCGTCTCTACGGTAGCTTTCAGGCTACGGAACTCTTCGACAGAGATGATCATCGGGAACATGATGCGCAGTTTGCCGAAGGCAGACGCACGCAGAATGGCCCGCAGCTGAGCGTGCATGATGTCTTCGCGGTCGAAGAAAATACGCACGGCACGCCAGCCCAGGAAGGGGTTCATCTCTTTCGGGAAATTCATGTACGGCAGCTCTTTGTCGCCGCCAATGTCCATGGTACGCACGATGATCGGCTGATCCGGCATCGCTTCGGCCACTTCTTTGTAGGCTTTGAACTGCTCTTCTTCGGTCGGCAGCGCGTCACGATCCATGAACAGGAACTCGGTACGGTACAGACCCACGCCTTCGGCGCCATTGCGGATGGCACCTTCGGTATCCTTGACGGTACCGATGTTGGCGCACACTTCGACCTGGTGACCATCCAGAGTGATGGCG
Source organism: Aeromonas sp. ZOR0001 (assembly GCF_000801015.1). Classification (NCBI taxonomy): domain Bacteria; kingdom Pseudomonadati; phylum Pseudomonadota; class Gammaproteobacteria; order Aeromonadales; family Aeromonadaceae; genus Aeromonas; species Aeromonas sp. ZOR0001. Next base: position 9,320 of record NZ_JRJY01000160.1, read on the forward strand.
GGCAGATCTTTCAGCTTGGCCAGCTCATCTTTCTCGGCCTGGAACTGAGCCTGGAACTTCTTGGCTTCGGTCAGTTGTTCAGCGGTCGGATTGATGATGATCTGGTTGTTGATCGCATCCAGCACCAGCATATCACCGTTCTTGACGCGCTCGGTGATGTCGTTGGTGCCGACCACGGCCGGCAGCTCCAGGGAGCGGGCCATGATGGAAGTGTGAGAGGTACGGCCACCGATGTCGGTAACGAAACCCAGCACATATTTCAGGTTGATCTGAGCGGTTTCAGACGGGGTCAGGTCTTTGGCGACCAGGATCACCTCTTCGTCGATGGTGCTCAGGTTGACAACGGCGATGCCCAGTACGTTCTTGACCAGACGGGTACCGATGTCACGGAAGTCGGTAGCGCGTTCGCGCAGATAAGGGTCATCCAGCTCGGCCATCATCTTGGCGTACTGTTCGATCACCTCATAGATGGCTTTGTCAGCGGAAGCCTTGTTCTCTTTGATGAAGGATTTGATATCCCCTTCCAGCTCCTCATCTTCGAGCAGCATGATGTGGCCTTCGAAGATGGCCTCTTTTTCCTCACCGAAGGTGCGACCGGCCATCTCTTTGATGGCTTCCAGCTGGGTAGCTGACTTGGTACGAGCTTCGAGGAAACGGTTGATCTCGGCATCAATCTGGTCAGCAGAGATTTTGCCCTGATTGATAACGATTTCATCTTCTTTAAGAAGAAGCGCCTTACCGAATGCGATACCGGGGGACGCAAGAATGCCAGATATCATAATCCTTCCTATTAAAACGACTGTGGGGGAGGAATCTAAAGCTGGATTACTCCAGCTCGTCCATCAGGGCAACCAGCTTCTCAACAGCTTGCTGAGCATCCGGGCCATCAGCCTGGATAGTTACGTTGGTACCCTTGGTCAGGCCCAGGGTCTGCAGCTTGAACAGGCTCTTGGCGCTGGCGGACTTGCCACCGGAGACCACAGTGATCTCGCTTTGGAATTCTTTGGCTTCTTTCACGAACTGAGCTGCCGGACGGGTGTGCAGGCCGTTTTCAGCAGTAATAACAACAGACTTCTCGTACATGGTTTCACCCCATATTATTGATATTTTTTGGTGGATTGGTCGTTTTTGAAGCAACCTGACCCACCGTGTCAGTATGGATATGTTGTAAAGTAACGAAAGCAGACCCGCAATGGTTTAATCCAGGTCAAGTTTCTGTGCAGTAATCGGCGCGCTGGTTGGCAATTTTCAGTTATTGGGCTACAAGCCGCATCAGGACTGGCCTGAAATTATTTTATAACGAAAAATAACACTTTGTTACCTTGTGATACCCAGCCAGCAAACACCGCGTGACGCCGCACAGGATATGAGATTTAGAGCGGAATGTCTGCTTTTTTTCTCACTCCGGAACTTGTTATTTTACCCCAAAAAATAAGGATCAAGTGACACTAACAGGGGTTGAGTCTAGCCCATAAAGAAGCGGCGCTCCTGGGAGCGCCGCTGTTTTGAAAGATTCCGATCAGTTACTGCTGCAGCTCCTGCTCGCTGAACACCCCGGCAAACAGGGCGCTGGAGAGGTAACGCTCCGCCGCGCTCGGCAGGATGACCACTATGGTTTTGCCCGCAAATTCCGGCAGCTCGGCCAGACGGCTGGCAGCCACCACCGCCGCACCGGAGCTGATACCGGCCAGGATCCCCTCCTCCTCCATCAGGCGACGGGCCATCTCGATGGCTTCATCGCTGGTCACCTTCTCCACCCGGTCGATGAGGGAGAGGTCCAGGTTGCCCGGGATAAAGCCTGCGCCGATCCCCTGGATCTTGTGGGGGCCCGGTTTGATCTCTTCCCCGGCCAACTTCTGACTGATGACCGGCGACTCGGCCGGTTCGACCGCGACAGAGACCACCGCCTTGCCCTGGGTCTTCTTCAGATAGCGGGAGACACCGGTAATGGTGCCGCCGGTACCGACCCCGGCCACGAACACATCCACTTCGCCGTCAGTGGCATCCCAAATCTCGGGGCCAGTGGTCTTTTCGTGGATCTCCGGGTTGGCCGGGTTTTCAAACTGTTGCAGCAACACATACTTGCCCGGCTCGGACTCGAGGATCTCGTTGGCCTTGGCAATGGCCCCCTTCATGCCGAGAGGCCCTTCGGTCAGCACCAGATTGGCACCGAGCGCCTTGAGCAGTTTGCGGCGCTCCAGGCTCATGGTGGCCGGCATGGTCAGGGTGATGGGATAGCCGCGAGCTGCCGCGACAAAGGCCAGAGCAATACCCGTGTTGCCGCTGGTGGGCTCGATGATCTCCTTACCCTTGGTCAGGATGCCGCGCTTCTCGGCATCCCAGATCAGGTTGGCACCGATACGGCACTTGACGCTGAAGCTGGGGTTGCGGCTCTCGATCTTGGCCAGCACGCGGCCTTTGGTAACACGGTTGAGACGAACCAGCGGGGTGTGACCGATAGTCTGGCTGTTGTCCTCAAAAATTTTGCTCATGGCGCTATCCCTGTGTTTGTTACGACGATGAAACAAGATTACCCTGTGGTTTCTGAATGAGAAGTGACTATTCGTTATAACCATATGGTATTACAACATATAGAGCTTATTCTCTCTGGCCCCTGACTCCAGGCGCCAATCGTCAAAGGAACCGACGTTATGGGATTTTCAGGAAGCAGCCAGTATCTCGCCTCCGATGCATTGAAGATGGCGGTCAATGCCGCCATCACCCTCGAAAAACCGCTGCTGATCAAAGGGGAGCCGGGCACCGGCAAGACGGTGCTGGCGGAAGCGGTCGCCGACCATCTCGGCACCGATCTCATTGCCTGGCATATCAAGTCCACCACCAAGGCCCAACAGGGACTCTACGAATATGATGCGGTGGCCCGGCTGCGGGACTCCCAGCTCGGCGATCCCAGAGTGGCCGATATCAGCCACTACATTCGCCAGGGCAAGCTGTGGCAGGCTTTTAGCGCCGAGCAGCGACCTGTGCTGCTGATCGACGAGATTGACAAAGCCGACATCGAATTCCCCAACGATCTGCTGCTGGAGCTGGATCGGATGGAGTTCGACGTCTACGAGACCGGCGAGCGAGTCAAGGCGCGCCAGCGGCCGGTGGTCATCATCACCTCCAACAACGAAAAAGAGCTGCCGGATGCCTTCCTGCGCCGCTGTTTCTTCCACTACATCCGCTTCCCCGACAAGGCCGAGATGCAGGCCATCGTCAAACTCCACTACCCCGACCTCAAGGAGAGCCTGCTTGGCGAGGCAATGGATCTCTTCTTCGAGCTGCGCGAGGTAGAGGGGCTGCGCAAGAAACCCTCCACCTCGGAGCTGCTGGACTGGATCCGCCTGCTGCTGGCCGACGATATCGCCCCCGAGGCGATGCGCGCCCGCGAGCCCGGCAAGCTGGTGCCCGCGCTATATGGCGCCCTGCTCAAGACCGAGCAGGATTTGCATCTCTTCGAGAAGCTCGCCTTTCTGGCCCGGCGCGGCAGCTGACCCATGTTGATCGACTTTTTTACCCACCTGCGCCGCCACAAGCTCCCCTGCAGCCTGCGCGAGCTGCTGGACTTGCACGCCGCACTGGCTGCCCGGCTGGTCGCTGTCGATATGGACGAGTTCTACCAGCTCTCCCGTTGCCTGCTGGTAAAAGACGAGGCCCACTACGATCGCTTCGATCGCGCCTTCGCCGAGTACTACGAGGGGCTGGAAGCCATCCCCCTGCTGCCGGAGAGCCTGCCGGATGAGTGGCTGCGCAAGGAGTTAGAACGACTGTTGAGCCCAGAGGAGAAGGCGTTGCTCAAATCCCTCGGCGGACTCGACAAGCTGCTGGAAACCCTTAATCAGCGGCTGAACGAGCAGAAAGAGCGCCACGCCGGCGGCAACAAGTGGGTGGGAACCGGTGGCAGCAGCCCGTTTGGCCACGGCGGTTTTCACCCCGAGGGGGTGCGCATGGGTGGAGAGGGACAGCACGGCAAGGCGGCCAAGGTGTGGGAGGCCCGCCACTATCGCAACTTCAGCGACGACTCACCGCTTGGCCAGCGCGCCATCCAGCTGGCGCTGCGCAAGCTCAGGCGCTGGGTGCGCAAAGGCAATCCCGACGAGCTGGATCTCGACGACACCATAAAAAGCTCTGCCCGCCAGGGCTGGCTCGATGTGAAGCTGCGGCCCGAGCGCCACAACAGGGTCAAGCTGTTGGTTTTCTTCGATGTCGGAGGCTCCATGGATGCCCATGTGGCCGAGGTGCAGCGCCTCTTCTCGGCCCTGCGCCACGAGTTCAAGCATCTGGAGTACTTCTATTTTCACAACTGCCTCTACGACTCCGTCTGGAAGGATAACGCCCGCCGCTTTGAGGAGCGGTTCGATACCCTGCGCCTGCTGCGCACCTACGGCAGCGACTACCGGGTGATCCTGGTGGGGGATGCCACCATGGGCCCTTACGAGATCACCTGGCCGGGTGGCAGTGTCGAGCAGTGGAACGAGGAGTCGGGTCAGGTGTGGCTTACCCGCTTGCAGCAACACTTTCCCAAACTGGTGTGGATCAACCCCACCCCGCGCAGGGAGTGGCTCTGGCATCCCTCGATAAAATTGATGAATGACGTGGTTGGCGGGCGGATGCATCCGCTGACTCTGGCGGGTCTCGCTGCGGCGATCGACCAGCTCTAACCCTCTCTACCCTATAAACCGACAAGCCGGGAACGCACCCGACGAGGAGCAAAGATGACCTCTATCGTGATCAGTGGCTCAGGCCTCTATACCCCACCCTTTGCCGTCAGCAATGAAGAGCTGGTGGCCGCCTTCAACCAGTATGTGGATCTCTACAACGAGGAGAACGCCTCCGCCATCGACGCTGGCCAGCTCCCCGCCAAGCAGCACTCCAGCTGCGAGTTCATCGAGAAGGCCTCCGGCATCAAGAGCCGTTATCTGGTGAGCCGCGAGGGAGTGCTCAACCCCGGCATCATGCAGCCGCTGCTGGCGGAGCGGCCCGATGAGATGCCCTCCATCATGGTGGAGATGGCGGTGGCCGCCGCCGAGCAGGCGCTGATCGCAGCCGGCCGCG